>NZ_JBYMAP010000027.1:0-27090 GCF_057766305.1 Methylomonas sp. BG-2
GTAACTTACCAACGCATCCCATGTTTCATGGGATGCACCTCTATCGACGGCCTCGAGGAACGGTTCGATGAGCCCAATGGAACATGCCGAACAGACTAGTTCAACGGCCGGTGCCGAGACCGAATCGGCCGGCGAGACCCAGCCCTTCAAGATCCGTCGAGTCAAACCCCCTTTTTGCGATCCCGGTTACCACCATCCGGATGTCGCTTGCCCGGTGTGCGGTACGGGCCACTACGCCGACGACGCTGCCGACCGTTCAATCATTCAGGAAGCACCATGAGTCATTATCGCGTCGGAACGATCGAATTCACCGAGGACCACGCCCACCTCCAGACGATCTTGAAACAGGCCTACGCCAACCAACAACGGCCGTTGTGTTTATGCACCGCTCAGGGTGTCGAGCTGTATATTGCCTTTGCCTACGACCGCTATTGGCTGAAACGGATGCCTAATTCCGGCGAGCGGCATCATCCGGGCTGTGATTCTTACGAACCGCCGGCGGAATTGTCCGGTCTTGGCCAGGTATACGGATCGGCTATTAAGGACAATCTCGAGACCGGCATCACCCAATTGAAATTCGATTTTCGTTTGGCGCCGGGTAAAAGCCGAACGCCGGTCGCGCCTGTCGAGGGCGAGGAAGCGACTAAGCCGACCAGCATCAAGGCGTCCGAGGCCAAGCTCGGCCTGCGTGGTTTGCTGCATTATCTATGGGAACAAAGCGGTTGGCAGCGCTGGACGCCGGCGGCGGAATCCCGGCGCAATTGGTATGGGCTGCGCAAAGCCCTACTCGAAGCCTGTGCCGGCAAAGTCGCCAAAGCGACGGCCTTGGATCGGTTGGTGTTTATCCCGGAAACCTTCAGCCTGGACAAAAAGGACGAGATCAACGCCCGAATCGCCAAGGACTTGGCGTATCCGGACAACCTCAACCGCTTTCGTGTGCTGATCGGCGAACTCAAGGAGGTCAAGCCGGCCCGATTCGGGCAAAAGCTCATCATCAAACACCTGCCGGAGTACTCGTTCTATCTGAACGATCAGACCTACAAGCGCGTACTCAAGCAGTTCGATACGGAATGGTTGTTGTGGCGGGGTAATGAGACCTGCCGTCTGATGGTCATTGCTACGTTCTCGATTCGGCTGGGTGGCTATCCGGAAATCGACCAGCTCAGTCTGATGAATGTTTCTTCGCAGTGGATTCCGTTCGAGACGGCCGAGGAACTGGCTTTGATTGACTATTTGGTGGCTCACGGCCGTTCATTTTCAAAATGCCTGCGCTACAACCTGGCCAGATCAAAATCGCTGGCGGCGGCGGTGCTGGTGGATACCGACACGCCTAGCGCGGTCTACGTGGTCGATACCGCTGCCCACGAAGAATCAACCGCCGCGCTGCGTGACATCATCGCCGAGAGCCGAACCCCGTCGCTGATCTGGGATCCCCTGCAACCGGCCTTGTGCGAGGTATGAGGACCGACACGATCATCGGCGTGGTAACGCTGCATTCCGCGCCGGACGATGGCGGATGGTTTTGTGTCGGCAACTTCCAACCTGTGCGGGTGACCGCCGGCGTAAAAGCCTGGATCGAAACGACCGACTTAACCGGACTATTGGCGGCGGTGGTGTCTGATCTGTTACCCCTCTCCGCACGGTATCCCTGGCTTAGAATCGAGTTGGTTTGCGGCGCCGGAGTAGCGCAATGGTCGGTGACCGACGGTGACGGCGGAGCGGTGATGGAAACCGCCGTGGCGTGCTCTGCTCCGAACGTCGAGTCCAGGGTGTTTTATTGGGTGGATCGGATTCTTATGGTGGCCGACGAGTATTAAGATAGCAACCTGAGTCCGGGATGGAACAGTGTGGATTCCGATCAAAGCTGCCACTGATTCCAACTTCAAAACCACCATCACTTCCGAAAACTCAAACAGATTTTGAACGCCTGGGTACGGCCAACTGCAGCCGTTCAGGCTTCCCGGAAGCTGACGTTCAAACAAGGCCAAGCAGACTTTAGCGGGCGGTAGAACTGGGTTGTTGGGGCCGGTGTTTTGTTTGACATGGCATTGCTTCCCACACGCTGGATTATAGAGAGGAGGTTTACTTGTCTATCTATGGAATTGCGGCGGGTTGGCAAAGGATTTTGAAATATTGGCTCAGTCTGCTAAGAATATGGTCAGTATAGCGATGATTCAAATCACTTCGGTAAAATGTGTGTAAATTTTAACCTAAGGAACCGCTGATTAATTCGTTATCTAGAATTTCAGTGCCTAAAAATCAATGGGTTGCACATCGATCTTTCTTGAAAAACAGCATTAATCAGAGGTTCCCTAACAATTTCTTAAGTTTGAGTTTTAAGAAACTAACGAATGACCGAAGCCAAGTTGTTTAGCTTCCGTCATACAAAGTTTCTCCCGCCGCAAAAACACGATGCAGTTGAATGTAGGCATTTAGCGCCGATTGTGCGGCATCCAATTTTTCCTGCTTGGCTGACAGCAACCTTTCTTGGACTAAGAGCTGTTCTAACAAATCAATCAACCCTTCCCTTTGTTGAACATTGGCGAGCTTGGCGGCTTGTTCTGCCTGAGTGGCAGAGTTGGCGGCTAGCGCCAGTCGTGCTTGCTGTTGTGCCAAGGCATTGAGGTTTGCCTCCGATTCCTCATAGGCATTAATCACGGTTTGGCGGTAGCGTGCTGTCTCAGCTACCAGGCCCGCGTAACGCGCATCCACCTTGGCAAAGCGCTGGCCCCAATCGAAGAGCGGGACGGTCAATGATGGCCCGAAATTGCCGACGCCGCCTGCGCCAGGCACCAGGGAAACCCCCACGAGATTGGCGTTGAGGGCAATACTGCCTTCTAGCGTCAACCGTGGGAATACGTCCGCTTTTGCGACGCCAAGCTCTGCCGATTGCCTAAGCACAGCGGCTTCGGCGCGGCGTACATCCGGGCGCAAACGGAGTAAATTGGCAGGCGTTATATTAATGTTGACAGTAGGCGGGGCAGGTAAATTATCGGGCTTATCCAACCTTGCATCCATTGTGGTTTGCCCCAACAGCGCCATCAAGCGTAGCTTGGCACGGGCTTCATCTTCTAGTGTTTGTGGCAGTTGCGCCTTGGTCTGCGTTGCAGACTGCTCGGCGCGCGCCAAATCAAACGCGCTGGCAAGCTCATTAATAAGCCTTACTTTGGTCAACTTTACGAGCTGATCCTGAATATCAGTAATCCATTTGATGAGTTGCTGGCGTTGCTGCGCGGTTCGTAACTGGATGTAAGCGCTGGCAATTTCTGCACGTAAGATAAGCTGGGCGGCCTTGATGTCTTCTTCGGCCAAGGCAACATTTGCCTTGGCCCCGTCCACCACCGATTGATAACGGCCAAACAGCGGCACTTCCCAGCTGGCTTTGGCGGCCAGTGTGTAAGTCCCTGAGGTCCGTCCTTGTTGTGTCGTGCTTGGGTTGATGTTGGTTTCCTTACGCCCAAGGCGATGATTAATATCAGCACTTGCCTGACCATCAAGCCGTGGCAACAGCGTGCTGGTATCAATTGTTTGAGTCGCTTCCGCTTCAACCAGCCGCGCTTTGAGCTCGGCTAGTCCAAGATTCTGATGTTCAGCCTTGGCAATCAAGTCGGCAAGCAGGGGATCATGCAACGCAGCCAACCAACTTTGAGATTTTTGCGGTGGCTGTGTCGCTTGTAAGCCATAGATAAATTTGTCCGGCACGGATTTATCAGGCACAGGCAGTGACTTATGGAGTAAAGAACAACCCGTAAGTGCTACTGAAATAATGATGGGGGTCAGTAAACGCATAACAATGTCCAACTGTTGTGGGTAGTGAAGTTATGCATACTTATACCACAAACTTATCGCAAATAATTAGTTAATTAATGTTTATCATTAAATATTTATTGAAATCCTAATTTTTTACCGTTATAGTATTGATACTAAGGAGCATGACCATGCTGAAACCTCAAGAACTAAAGCTATTTGCACGATTGGACCTGTTCTGCCGCATCTTGTGGGTGCTGTTTCCCATCACCCTTTGCTATGGGCTTTATTGGGTGTTTGAGTTTGGTTACTTCACCGAGACCGGCGACGAATGCAGCGCGCATCCAATTAAAGAATTCTCGCTGCCCGGTAAAGTTCTCGCAAGTATTTACCTGGGCATCAACATCGTGCTTTATGCGCTGCTGTTGGCGTTTATCCACCATTTGATCCGCAAATTCCGCCAAGGCGAGATGTTTGTCGAGAGTACGCTCGAGATCATGAAAAGTATTGCTTTTGTGCTGATGGCCTGGCCTTTCATTGAGATTACGCTGTACAACCTCGTCGCTTACAGCCTGAATAAAATCGGCGATCTCAAAGACTGGGACCCTTCTTTCTATCTCGAACTGGTCTTACTGGCGCTGGGCGGGGTGATACTTGCGCTGAGACTGGTGATTGCTTACGCCATCAAATTGCACAAAGACGCAGAGATGACCGTGTAAGGGGGCGATGATGACCATTATCGTCAATTTAGATGTCATGCTCGCCAAACGCAAAATGCGCCTGAACGAATTATCGGAGCGCACCAACATTTCAATTCAAAACCTCTCGATTCTAAAAACCGGCAAAGCCCGTGCGATCAGGTTCACCACGCTTAACTGTATCTGCGAAGCCTTAGAATGCCAGCCGGGCGATATTTTGGAATATAACCCAGGCCCACAAGGTGAGGATGAAGATGGCTAAAGTCTCGCTGGCGCGCGCTTCCTTGCAATATGAATGGCGGCGCTATTTGCCTGCCATTTTCGCCGTGGCGTTCTCTGGGTTGCTGGTGTTGGTGCAGGCGGCGCTGATGATCGGTATGTTCGCTACTACCGCCGTGTACATAGACAAAACAGGGGCGGATTTGTGGGTGGGCTTTCCTGGCACAATGTCCATCGACCAAGGCCAGCCTGTGAGCGATGATGTCGAGGCGTTTTTGCACATGCACCCAGAAGTTAAGCAGGTCGAAGCGTTCCAATGGGGGCAGGGTCAGTGGCGGCAACCGGGGCATGGCAAGGTTGCTGTGTTCCTGATCGGTGTCCTCACCCATGCCGATTCCTTGGTCATGCGGGAGGTATTAACGCCAGAGGCAAAAAAATTGCTCAACGAACCCAACAGCATCCTGATTGATGAAGCAGATCAAGAGAAGTTGAATGCAACCGTCGGTGATTATGCAGAAATTAACGGAAACCGGGTCAAAATTGTAGCGCTTACCCAAGGCCTTAAAGCCTTGGGCGGAGTCAATGTCGTTGCTTCCATAACCACCGTGCGCAACCTGGATGCCAGCTTGAAAAGCAGCGATGAAGTCGCCTATTTTGTGGTTAAGCTGAAAAACCCTGCATACGCTGAAATCGTCCGCGATCAACTGAAGCCCACCGGCTCCCTCAAGCGCTATGAGATATGGACAAAAGATGAATTCTCGATGATGAGTACATTATTCTGGCTGTTTGAATCCGGCGCGGGCATTGGTTTTTTATTTTCCACTATCATTGCCATGGTTGTCGGTACGGTCATTACTAGCCAAACATTAATGGCCGCTGTTGCCGCCGCCATCAAGGAATACGCAACGCTCAGAGCGCTTGGCGTGGTGTTTGTCAAGCTCAAGTTCGTGGTGCTTGAGCAATCGCTTTGGGTTGGGGTTGTTGGCCTGATCATTTCGTTTGTGTTGAGTTTCTCGCTCATTTGGCTCGCGCAGGTAAATTACGTGCCGGTTGGCTTGAATTTCTCGTTGGTACTGTTGGTCGCTATTTCAGTGATGGCAGTGGCGCTGTTTTCTGGCTTGCTTGCACTTAGGCAACTCAAAAAGGCTGATCCGGCGGCTCTGCTCAGATAATATGCAAAAGCAAGCTTCTATTATCGCTAAAGATTTAGCCAAGTCTTTTACCACTGGCAGCATCACGATTGCCGTCCTGAAAGGTTTGTCGATTGAAATTTATCCGGGTGAAATGACGCTTATCATTGGCCCTTCCGGTTGCGGTAAAAGTACGTTGCTGGCGCTACTGTCCGGTTTGAATCGGCAAGACCGTGGGGATATAAGTGTACTAGGGCAACGTCTTTCGGTGCTTGATGATGATGGCATGGATGATTTCCGCTTGCAAAATGCCGGGTTTATTTTTCAGGGCTTCAACCTATTCCCTTCACTGTCTGCACTGGAACAAGTGATTTTGCCGTTGCAATATTTGGGCTTGGACGAACACACCGCCGAACAAAAAGCGAAAGAGGCGCTTAGCCATGTCGGGCTTGCGCCACGGATGCACCTGCGTCCAGCGGAATTATCTGGCGGGGAGAAACAGCGCGTTGCCATTGCACGGGTGCTTGCAAAGGAGCCCAAGATTTTATTCGCCGATGAACCGACTTCTGCGCTCGATAAAGTCAGCGGGCAGAATGTGGTGGATATCCTGCAACATACGGCGCACGAAAAAGGCACGACAGTCTTGTGCGTAAGCCACGACCAGCGCCTGATCGCCCATGCCGACCGCGTACTATCGATGGAAGATGGCATGATTCATTCCGACACACATCCTGATAAAGATATGGCGGCAAGATTCAAATCCATGGAACACGCGTATGATCACTAAGAAGAGACTGTTTTTTTTCGGTTTGCTGGTGTTGGTTGCTGCGGCAATATTTTTAATGTTTGAAGAAGCCCCAGGCAATGAAGGGCAAAAGCAGGTCAAGGCTTACGATTCGGCTTATGTTGCCGTAGCCAAAGGGCGTGTCGACGTGGAGGGCGGGGTTATCAAGCTGGCCGCCCAGCGTGATGGCATTATCCAAGAAGTGTTAGTAGAAGAAGGCACCGAGGTAAAAAAAGACCAGATCCTAGCCAAGCAAGATACACGGCAAGCTGAAATTCAAGTGGAGTTGGCACGTACAGAGTTGCAACGCGCAACCGCCCAAGTCAGTCTGCTTGAAGCCCGCTATGAATTCGCCAAACGCGATCAAGTACGCTACGTTAACGCCGCCAGAGAAGGGGCCGTCTCTAAACAGATTGCCGATAATAAACGCACCGATGCCAAAAGCCAGAAAGCAGAACTGGATGCCGCCAGAGCTGCCGTGTTGGTTGCCAAGGCGCAGCTAAGGCAAGCAGAATTTGAGATTGAAGTTCGCAATATCCGTGCGCCGTTTGCTGGCCGGATTATTAGCCGTAGCGCCAAGCCTGGGGTGGGGTTGTCAACCCTTAACGTCACGGAACTGTTTCAGCTCGCACCCGCAAATGCCCGCATCGTCCGCGCAGACATTGACGAGCAGTTCATTGATGCGGTGAAGGTGGGAATGCCTTCTGAAATCATTTCTGAAACCAACCCAAATCAGAAATGGCGCGGCAAAGTAATCCGCATCGGCGAAATGTTTGGCAAGCGTAAGCAAGGCGACGACCCAAATGAGCGGCAAGATGTGCGCGTGGTCGATACCGTTATTTCGCTGGATGACAACGCCGTGCGTATCGGCCAGCGCGTGTTGGTCAAAATCGGCGCAAATAACCAACTCAACTTGGGTGCTTTGCGATTATAGCAGTTCATATTTTTTATTGATTAGCAAGATTCTTCCGCCTAATCTATTTTCTTTTGCCGAAGGCAGGCGTGTTGTGTGTGGGCTTGCGAACCCCAACAAATTAAATGCTTTTCATCCCCACACCCTTGCGGGAGTGCATCCTGACAAATCTTATGGGCTAGCCTAATGCCAAGTTACATAATGCGTGGGATTATCCGGACAAACAGCGTGGGTTCGCCTTCCGCTTCGCCCTTTGTCCGCATAATTCGCATTATATAAAATGGCACTTGCTTTGCTTGTGCGTCCGCTTAGGAGCATTAAATAATCACGTTGCCAACTACCGCTTTGGGTCGATAGCGCCAGTTCGCTGCTCTTAACGGCTGACATTTCTTGTCGGAATCTGTGACTGTTTTCAAGCAGAGCCGGTGGCTGGTTCTGGCTGGATTTCGCAAACAGACCACCCTGTGGCCAGCCGACGTTTCGATGGCCTATTCGAACAAAATTGCTTCGATTCTGGCCAAGGCTTCATCGACGACTTGTTGCGGCGCCGTTTCTTTGAGGCGCACTGTACGAGCACGCCAGTCCAACGACTTCAGTTGGTGGCAATGCACGGCACCCTGCGTGTCGGTGCCTGCGCCCGACAACGTCACCACCGTTCCGTAAGTCCGAGCGGCCGCAGCGGCGCCCTGCGAAATCGGGCAAATCATTGCCAAGCCTTGCTGGTTAAAGACCTTTCCACTCAGAACCAAGTCGAAATGCGGGCCTTTCAACTCCCGGCCGGATGACGGGTCGAACGCCAGATGCACGATGTCGCCCCGATTAGGTAGATAAGCCATCAACCGTTTTCCAGCCCGACCGTGGGTATGTCATCCCAGCCTTCAACGCGCGGGAGTCCTTCCGGCATTTCAGCCATCAGGTCAGCCAGCTTGTAACGCGGCCGAGTGGGTGCCTCGACGGTCATCTTTCGGCCCATCAGATGCAATTCCACCTGCGAACCTTCACCCAGGCCATTCTGGTCGACAAACGCCTTCGGCACTGTCATTACGAGCGAACCGCCGGCTTTGCGTAGGGTTTGGCGCATCAGAATCTCCTATGAAACACGCGTCCTATTCTAGTAGGACTGTGTGTTTTATCCAAGTAGGACACAATCCTCGCCGCATTCGTTCGTTTCAGACCATAGCATGGCCGAATGACGCGTAAAGGACGATTCGATGAGGTCCTCGTATCCCTTTGTTAATACCGGCAGTTTGGCTATTGCATATTCAATTATCCGTGCGATGTTTTTTTCGTGAAAAGCACTGACCACCTTAATTCATGCAATAGGAGAAGACCAATGGCAAGCGCAAAATCCAACGCGATCCAATTACCGAATTTAACGTATTTGCCGCTGGATAGTATTTCAATTCAAGAGGGGTTTAATCCCAGAGTTTATTTTTGCGACAACGAAATGCAGGAATTAATCGCATCGATTAAAGCCGAAGGCGTGTTGCAAGCCATTATCGTCCGACCCCAACCGGGCGGGGACACGTACTGGGTTGTGGCCGGCGAGCGGCGGTATCGGGCCGCCGTCGCGGCGGGACTGTCCGACATTCCGGCCGTGGTGCGTCACCTGGATGACAAGCAGGCACGGCTGCTGGCCACCATTGAAAACACCCAGCGAGCCGATATGAGTCCAGGGGAGGAAGCGATCGCCGCCAGACAGGTGCTGAGCGATTGCGGGGGCGATAGAGCGGAAGCATTACGGTTGTTAGGCTGGTCCGCTCAAAAGTTCGAGGGGAGGTTGCTGCTGTTACACGCCTCCGCAGAGGTCTTGAATGCCCTGACGGCACGGACGATTAAACTGGGCCATGCCGAGCTACTCAGCCAATTGCCTACCGACTTTCAAAATGCGACCTTGGCGAAATTGCTCGAGCATCACTATTCGGTGGCCGAACTGAAAGTGCGACTTAGCCAATTTGCCAGACCGTTGGCCAGCGCGATTTTCGATACCGCCGACTGTGCGGCCTGTCATCACAATTCGCGTTTGCAAGCGACGTTGTTCGATGAGCATGTTGAAGAAGGCCGATGCGCCAACCCGGATTGCTTCAACCAAAAAATTCAGGACACGGTTGAAATGCGAAAGCGCGATCTGCAAGACCGGTTCGCGGCCGTGTTCGTCGACACCGAAAAGCCGGCCCACAGCTTCACGGTCGTCATGCAATTGGGACAAACCGGGGTCGGTAAAACACAGTTGGAAACCGGTTGCCGCCAATGCAAACATTTCGGGGCGTTGCTGTCGACCAACCCCGATTCACCGGGGAAGGTCACCGAAGATTGTTGTTTTGAGCTGGAGTGCCACGCTCAAAAAGTTCAGCACTATCAGAAAAGCTTGTTACCGCCAACTTCCTCCAAGGCCAGGACAGGCGCTCAGGCGGCCAGAAACGTAGCGACCGGGGCGGGTCACCCGGACCCAAGCGATCCGGCTAAAAAGCCAGCCACCGCAACCAGTGCCGCCCCGCCGGGTAAAGTGCTCGAACACATCGAAGGTTTCTTCCGCGATACCAGCGCCCAGCACATCGGCCAACACCGGCATGCAAAGTTGTTGGTTAACAGTTTTGCCCTGTACCGACTGATACAAAGCACCTTTCCCAAGGAGGCCTTGCCGGCCGATCCCGCAACGAAGTCCGCCAGTTGGCCGATGTTCGGCAACCTACGCGACTTCATCAACGCCTTCGGTGGCTTGAGCGTTGAAGAAGCGATGGCCTTCAACGAGCGAATGCTGACGCACTTGCTGGGACAGCATGAACGGACGAATACCACAATGAGCAAAGGGTGGGCGATGGGTTCGGCCGGGGTATGCCGGTTTATGGGAATTGCGCTCCAGGAAGCCTTTATCGTGACCCGCGAGTTTCTCAGTGGCTTTACCAAAACGGGGATGGAGGGCTTGCTACGGGAAGCGGTCAATGGCAACGGGGTGTGGTTTGTCCGATATTACGAAGGCCTCAACGAGAAAAACACCTTCGCCAATCTGATGAAACAGAAAAATGGCGAGATATTGGATGAGGTATTCAGTTGCGGCTATGACTTTGCCGGATTCGTCCCGGCTTGCGTTATCCAATTCCTGGGAGAGGATAAATCCGTCGCCGTTACCAACGCCACGCACGCGGTCACGACAACCATTGATGCTTTAGGGTTGCAGGCGACCAACGATACCACTGAGCTGGACTGGTTCGATGACGACGACGAGCGCATCGCCAGCCCAGGCTACACACTCGACCCTGAATTAGAGGTTTAACCATGTTTGCACAGTTCGAAGCAATCTTGGGCGATGGGGAACGCATCGACTTCTCCATCCGCCGGCAAGGCGATCGTTTGACGGTATTAATTCAACCCTGTTTCAAGGGACCGGAACCCGCGATCGACGACCCGCAATTGGAACAGGTCAGAGCCGCACTGTCGATGCCGCTATGCGTCACCGATACCGCCGCGAATCTGGACCGGGAGTTTCCGTCCTCTTTGTTGCAATACGTGGGCGGGGTATCGGAAGGCAAAACAGCGTTGAGTCAGGCTCTATCCCGGATCAAAGAAGCCGGGAAAACGGCGACAACGTTGGTGGCGCCGAGCACGGCAGGGGAGGCCCAGCCCACCGAAGCCACCGCCGAGCCGCGCGAAAACGGCACGGCGGCGGTCGGTGCCCATCCTTCACCCGGTAGCAAAAGCTTATTTTGAGGTAAACCGATATGACCGATGCCATCGTTATCAGACCGACCCGCGTCTTTAAAATGGGCGCTATCCGACTGGAGGACCCCAACCCGACGTTAGCGCCCGCCGAAGCGGTCAAGCTTTATGAAAAAGCTTATCCGCATCTGGCCCATGCCGAGTTGGGCGAGCCGCAACTGATCGGTGAGGAATTGCACTTTCTCATCAAGACCCATGAAGTTAAGACCAAAGGCTAAGGCGGATCACCTCGCCACGTTGCGCCAGTGGGCCAGCGAAGCGGCCACGACCGACGTCAACCCGACACTGGAGCCGATGCCATGCTTTTTATTCCAACTTCGGAAACAGCACCGTGGGAAGCGCTCGGCGCTGACCCAGGTCGACGCGCGAACCTTGCCCCTGATTTGAACCCGATGTTCAGGGAAATCCGTTTGGACTTCGATTTACCCGCGCTGGCCGGCGAGATGGTCGAACAGCAATCAATCGCGTTATTCCGGCAAAACAGAGCGGTGTACAGCACGGCAATCCTATTGGCGCATGAAATGGGGGTGGTTTCGCTCGACGAGGTTGACACCGGCTTTGCTGGCGGACCGCCAGCCATCACCGAGTTATACCGGGAAAGCTTGCAGCGGATCGATGGGCAGCTTAACGCGCTCGCTCAAGCGGTGGTTGGCGAGGATGACGAGGCGTTCGAAACGATCAGCTTCGAATTCCGGGATCGCTCCCTGAGTGACGGGCGTCACCACCAGCAGGTCGATCTGGTATTGGCGGTCAATCCGCGTTTCACGCCGTTGAACTTGGTCGAGATAGCGCTGGATCTGGCGAAGGTGGTGATTGGCTGTCTTCACTATATCCAACAAGCCGGCGGAATCGGCCTCTGTACCGGCGACATTCAGCGTACCGGCGTGGGGTTCTATCTCGACGAGGAACTGACCGCACTGCAAAACGCGTTCAATGCCGGCGATACCGGCAGCGATCGGGAGTTGGCCGAGCGGTTTCTCGAAGAAGGCCGGCCGCCGTTCAACGAAATCACCGATGAGGTCGATTATTTGGAAGAGCGTATCGGCTTGCTACGGCAGATCATCGAACACAACCCCGAACAGGCCTTCGGCGACATACCCGATTTGAAAGGGATACGCCGGTTTTTTAAAGCCCATAAAACGCAAGCCGCCTATGTCGACCACCCCTGGTGGCCGTTCATTGCCGCAACCTTGGCCTTTAGTCGGTTTGTCGAAAACATTAAGCGGCGCCATCCGCCCGAGTTTTCGATCTTCGAGGCTGATTTTTTTTATAGCGATTGCGGGATTGGCATCGGTCATGCGGTGGGTTTTGGCTTCGACTGGGAGGAAGAACTCGTCGCTCAGCTGTACGAAGATATTGCCAATGCCGGCGAAACGCCGATGAGTCACATGGTGGTAGACCCGCTTGCATTAAACGCGACCGTTGAGAAACTGCGGATACTGGCTAAAGCGCGAGGTTTACTGCGGTTGGCCGAAATCATTGAACTCAAACAGCAAGATTACGATGACTGAATTTTTTGCACACTGCGTCGAACCGTCCGCCCGGATTCAACCGTGGACCGCCATCGTCATTCACGAGTTGAAACACCAGGGGGCAGACCCCTACAGAAACGGCACAAGCCAACTGATCGCCTCTGCGCACGATTTTTTTAACGATGGCGACGGCCAGCCGACCGTGGGCGCCGGCCGGTTAATGGGCCGTAACGACCTGGAAAATTTGCTTCGGGAAATCCTGAATCGCACGGCCAGGAAGGCGGAATTATTGCCCGCGTCGGTGGTGTCGGTCAGCCATACCCATATCGCCTGGACCACGCCGGCGGCGGTGCGGCCCATGTTGTTTAAACCGGTAGGCTTGTCGCCGCAAACGCTGAGGGTGCCTTGGCCGCGCTTGCTGATGGTGGCAAACAGTCATGGACAGCTCTCGGTCGCCGCGCTCGCCAGTCGCCGGCCGGTTGCCGGCCGGTTGCCGCCGGCTCGAAGCTTTACCATGCGCCGCTGATGAATGTCGATCAACAGGGTAGGGTGTGTACCGGCAATGCGCCGTTGCCGGGCTATTGCGATGGCGGCAGCTTACCGGCCTGGGAAGCGGTGATGTTCGAATCGGCCTTCACCCACGTCAATCACCCGCACAGTCTGAAAACAGGGCAGCCAAAGCGGGTGGTCGAAACCAAGGACGCCTTTGGATTCTGGTCGGACTTGGCCCGGCAACCCGTGGAGCGATTCCCGAACCGCGCACTCAATCCGCTCAAGCTGTCGGTCACGGATTTTATCAGCCGGCACGCCTAGATCGCCAACGATGATAACGGATACCTATTTAACCGATCCGCGCGACCGGATTTTATTTGGCGAAACGCCGACCTATCTGCAACCGCTGTTCGGTGACAAGCTGCCGGCGCCGGCGCTGGGCAAGCACCGCTTTGTGATGGGCCAGGAAGGCGTGGTGCTGGAAGCGGTGAATGAGGTGCTCGAGGTCAGGCTCCCGGTGGCCCGCTCGATCATCCCATTGCCCTACGGCGCGCTGGGTGAACCAGGGATTCGGCTTCGAAACGGGCCAATACCGAGACCGATATTGGAAACCATTGAGTACAAGGCCACATCGGCGGGCCCCAACGAATGGGCGGGCTGGGTGATTTGGGATGTTGTTCAGCAGCGCTACGCGCTGTTCGAGCCGGCGATCCTCAGCGTCGGATCGGGGCATGTGTCGTATCGCAATCGGATACCCAGCCACGCCGTGCTCGTTATGGACGTGCATTCGCACGGACTTCATCCCGCGTACTTCTCCGAAACCGACGATCTATCCGACCAACAAGGCTTTTACGTGGCCGGCGTGATCGGCCACTGCCAGGGGCCAAAAAGCTACGCGTCCCGAATGAACGTGAACGGACATTTCTTCGATGGCGTGGATTTCAGATCACTGTTCCAATGACAAAGGCGATGGCTTTGACCATTCGCAGGACGATTTTATGGGGTCACTATGAGTCAAACGAACTTTAATTTTTATACGCCGACGGACTGGTTGGATAAGCGCGTGAAAATCGCGTTGATCGGTATCGGCGGCACCGGATCGGAAGTGTTGACCAGTTTGGCCAGGATCGATTATGCGATCCGCGAATTAGGCCATGAAGGCTTCCATGTGACCGCGTGGGACGGCGATCGGGTCGAGCGGCCCAATATCGGCCGGCAAGCGTTTTACCCGGCCGATTTGGGCCATAACAAGGCGGTATTAACCATCCAGCGGATTAATTTTTTGTACGGCCAGGATTGGGTCGGTATCCCGGACATGTTTGGTATCGGACGCGATAAGCCGGAAGCCTTCGATCTGGTGATTACCTGCGTGGACGTGGCGCAATTTAGAGCCGATTTGAGCCAAGCGTGCCGTTCGAAATATTGCCGGACGCTTTGGTTGGATACCGGGAATGGGTCGCACACCGGGCAAGTGATATTAAGTCGTTTATCGCATCACGCCGAGAATCCCATCACGTTGCCATCCGTATTCGATTTTCACCCGGAATTGGAGGGCATGGAGGATCACAATACGCCGTCTTGCAGTATGGAAGAAGCATTAGCCAGCCAAGAATTACCGATTAACCGGGCGATCGCCAATGTGGCGATGCAATTGATTTGGGGCTTGGTCAGACAAGGTGGATTAAACTGGCAAGGAGCTTATCTTGATATTACAAAAGGCTCGCAGATACCGATTAATATCGTCTAATTCTTTCTCGGACAATGACTATGAACCGGTTTTATCGTATAGTATGATGCTCGTTTATTCCATGAATAAAGATTCTAATGTGCGATATTTATATGGAACGTCACGATGAGGCATCGAATGTCCATCGATTCTATGCCTTGACGGTTTCGCCCGGTATTTTTGACAATTGGTCGTTGGTGCGCGAGTGGGGCCGGGTGGGATCGCCGGGAACCGTGCGCTCTAACTGGTATCATTCGGAAGAGGAAGCGGTCACGGCTAAAAATGAGTTACTCAGCGCAAAACAAAAAAGAGGCTATTTATTAGTGGGAATATTTTGCTAGGCTTTTTCCGCTTTGAAAGGATTGTGGCAACATGCAATCTGTTTTTTTAACTGTTATCGATCTAAGGAAATGTAATGTCTGTGTTTGAACTTGAAAGTAAATCGGAAGCTGAATTAACCCGTCTTATTCAAAACGCGAATCAAGAACTTCAGGCGAGAATCAACGAGAAGCGTAAGGACGTGATTCGCCAAATTCGCGAGTTAGCCGACTCCATCCAGGTCACCGTGGAATTGATCGAGATTTCCGGCAAGGGTTCGATCGCCAGCAACAGTAAGGTCGCGGCCAAATACCGTAACCCGGCCAATGCCGCTCAAACCTGGACCGGTCGCGGCGTGGCGCCAAAATGGATGCAGGCATTGCTGGAGGCCGGGCGGGACAAAGCAGAGTTTGCGATATGAGATATCCGGTCAATGCGCGGTGCAATGGGTCCCGATACGCGTAAAGATCGACGTATGACCAGATGCCGCACGTTCTTGGTGTCGATCGGCGTGATCGTCTGGCTGGGTCTAAACGGTTGCGCGTCGCATATTACGCTAAAACCCGATGCCGACGATAAGGCAAAGAATTACGCGGCCTGCCGGGAACGAGCCGATAGCCTGTATGCGGTGACCCCCAGGTACCCGACCCATAGCCGCTATCCTTGGCGGACCTATTCGCCGTATACACCGGGGTTTCGGTTCAATATGGGGGATAACCTGGACGACGGCGATCTGGATGTTGCCGCCGTTGGGAAATTGCCCTGTTTTCGGCAGTCGCCGCCCGCCGGCGTCGTACTCGACGAACGCATCTGGGGGCAGATTCTGAGAGAACGCGAGTTTTTGACGACCGGCGAATATTTTCAAATGCGCGCTCTGTGCGGCGATCGGTACCAGTTTCTCGATGAATGTCCGGAATATCAAATCCGGGCTGATTTGTGCCAAGAAAAAGGCCGCAATTGCAAGCTTGACATGACCGATCTAACCGACGAAAACCGGAAAATTGCGATGAATGCCTATTTGCGGAGCTTGCTCATTAGAACCTTGCGCAAGGAAGGGCGCATCGATGATAAAGGCCACATCATTCGCGACAATAAGCCCAATTATCTTAATTGACTCGACTATTTAAAATAGCGTCACCTTAGAGTTGCCAAACTTTGGGATTGGGAAGGTATTTTCGAGCCGGTTATATTCCCTCGAAGTGGTTTAAAATTTCACCTTTCAGGGAGTTTCATGCGCACTACGCGTAGGCAGTACGGTAGCTTTGTGCATTTCCGGGGACAATAACCTTAGTGAACTCAAATCTTACTTCACAGCAACGCCAACATTCCTCCTCTCGGCGGCTGAAGCGGATGCCTATTTCGACAAGCTACTCGAAACCATGGAGACGGTTTGGAAAGAGGCGTGGACAACTTAGCTTGTTTCGACCACCGGCCATCCGTTTGCCAAGCGGTAAGCTAGCGTGAGTAGGTAGATTAGTTGTAATACGGTTTCCGCTTGCTGTCGACCTAAGGTCAACTTTTGCTGCAATGCCTCTAAGCCCAAAGCGGCAAATTGTGCGTCCAAGGCATCGAGACGGGTTGCCGAACAATGGGGGTAGTCCTGCAAGGCTTCCAACGCGCTTCGGCAGAGTTCCGCCAGTGGCGGCTCGGCGGCTTGTTCGAACGGTCGATTTTTGAAGCCGCCGATCAGGCGAGTTAGCAGGTCGAGACGGTGCTTTTCCGGCGTTTGAAAATCGAGCGACTGCCAGTGTTCCCGGTAAACGCACAGCGCTTCGAATTGATGGGAATTGTTGGCGATGATATGGCGAACGACCAGATAAAAGTCCCGGGCGTTGTTCAGGCTTTGTAAGTTCACCAGGCGTTCGGACATGCTTTCGGTATAAGGTTGCCGGATCAACAACCACTGGTTTTTATCGTTGACCAGCTGCAGCAGCAACTGCTGCCGAGTTTCATCGAAGTCGCACGAAAGGCATTGCTTGACCTTGAGCAGCGCATAGCCGTATTCGGGCAACGCGGTCAACTGCATCCAGTCTTGGGTATAAACCCATTCGAAGGTGTCCCCGGTCGGTTTGGCTTCGGTGTTTTGACTTAAACTGAGGCCGTTACGCGGGTTGTACGCCACCGTTTGCAAGCGCAGATAGCGGCCCGCCAAGTGTTGGTTGATCGGTGCGCCGGACCATAAACTACGGTTTCCCCAGGCGTCGGCAATGCTGAACCCCTGGCCTTTACCGCTACGCGCCAGACTGGCGCTGAAAAGACGCCCGTCGGCGGCCAGAAACAGCATATTCAGTCCCAACGCGCCGCTGACTGTGCGCCATTGATGGCCGCCGAGACACAAAAGATGCAGCTCCGTTTCATGTTGATCCTCCCGCTCCGCCGACGGCAAAGTCGTATCCGCCAGTGCATAGATTAACGCCAGTTGCTGCAACATCTCCGCACTCGGGTCCAAACCCTGCGCTTGGCTGCGGCGCTCCACCCATTCCTGCAAAGCCAGAGCGGCATTGCTCAAACGTTGCTCGCCGCCGCTTTTCAGCAGTGGTACCAGGCCCTCCAATTCGCTCAGGTTGGCGGGTTGCAGGTTTCTGATGCCTGTTTTCAACAGGACGCAGGCTTGCGCTTTGACAAGTCCACGTAATTGTTCGCGCTGCAGTTGGCGTTCGCTTTGCTCCTCTTGCCGCTCCTGCTCCAACCAGTCCGGCCAAGCGGGCGGCGGCTGGTAAAGCAGCGCGGCGATCAAGCGCTCCGCGGTTGCGCCGGATTCGCACAGCACCGCATCCAGCCCTTGGCCTTGGCGAATGACGGCTTTTTGTTTTGGCCAGCTGACTTCGACATGACGCTCGGCGACGCGGATTTCGGCTTGCGGCCAAGCCCCGCTTTGCCACAGCCGATAAACCTGGCGGCACGCGGCTTTACCGGCGCTATTGAATAATTGGCCGTGGTCGAAAACCGGCGGCGTAAAGCTTTGCAGGTCTTGTTGGTTGAGATAATCGATGGCCGCCGCGACGATATGCTTGCACAGACCGGTTGCCGGGCAGTTGCAAACGCTCTGTTCGATGCGCGCCGGCAAAATTTTGCCTTGCTGGCTTTCGAAATCGAATTGCCAGGCATCGCTTTCCTTGGCCGTCCATTCGACCTTGGTTTTCTCCAGAGATTTCGCTGCGCGCCGTACCAAGCCGGGACTGCTGAGAATTTCCAATTGCTCAATGCTGAACACGCTACAGCTCCATTGTCTTGGCCAGCCAATCGGCGAACACGTCCGGGCTCAACGATGCGATCTCCATGCCCAATTGCCCCAGCTTGGCGGTCGTCGCAAGGTCGTAAAAAGGCGTGGCGTCTGCCGCCATCGCGGTAATGCCGAGCATTTTGATGCCGCTTTCCAGCATCTGCGCCGCTTGTCGCAACAGTGCACTGGGCGATGCGCCTTCTTCGAAATCACTGACCGTGGCGATTACGGTGCGCCTTGGTTGCTCGGCCAATTGCTGGCAGTAGCTCCATGCCTTGGCGATATGGGTGCCGCCGCACATTTGGCTGGACAACAATACTTCCACCGGATCGTGCGCCTTGGCCGACAAATCGACGACGTTGGTGTCGAACAACACCAGCTTGAGGTCGACGCAGGGCAATCGCGCCAATATCCCGGCAATTACCGCGCTGTAAATCACCGAATCCATCATCGAGCCGCTTTGATCCAGGCATAAAATGACTCGCCACGGTAAATGCTTTTGACTACGGGAGCTGAAATAGATGGTTTGCGGCAGCAAGCACTGCCGTTGCCGATCGTAATACTTGAGATTGCGGCGTATGGTTTTGGCCCAATCCAGGTTGGCCAGCACCGGCTGCGGCGAATTTTGATGGCGATTCAATCTTCCGCTGAAGGTTTGGTTGAATTTCGGTTGAAGTTGTTGCAGCAATTCGTCGACCACGGTTTGGATGATGCGCCTGACTTCCTGCATCAACTCGGGGCTTAACTCAGCCCGTACCGCCAGCAACTGCTTCAACAACGCCATGTTGGGCGTCAAGTTGCTGAGGCAGTCCTTGTTTTTTAACAATTCCTTGATGCCGAATTCGTGTACCGCATGGCCCTGAATTTTTTCCCGCACGGTTTTCGGAAACAGGCGGTCGGCTTGGTGCAGCCAATCGACCACCTGTAGGCGGGAATCGTCCAAGGTGCCGGAAGTACGCAAGCCGCGGCGCTCCAATTGTTTTTTATACAGTTGCTCCAACACTTGGTCTTGTTGGCTCTGCTGCTTGTTTAACGGCACCGAGCCTAAATGCTTGTTGGCGAAACGACCGAGTACCAGACGCCAGCGTTGTTCGAGATTGCTTGCCATGACGTCTGCTCCCTAAGCCTAAGTTTCCAGCCAATGATCTAAGCCTTCGGCTCGCAGTTGCTCGGCGAGTTGTTGCTGAATGCGCCGGGCCTGCATCAACAATTGTTCGTCCACATCCGCATCGAACATAGCCGGCGCGTCCTGCCAGCCATTCATCTCGCACAGCGTATCGCTGAGCTTTTCGATTGCCGCCGGATCGAGGTGGCTGAACAACAAACGCAGTTCCGGCAAGGCCGATAAGAAGCGGTCTTCGTCCCAGCCGGCGAGCAGGCGGTTCAGCAAGGCCGGTAGACCGTGTGTATCGTTATGCAGCAAACAATGCGGCGCCACGGTGATCACCGCGTTGACCGCTTGGTAAGCGGCTTCCGGGTCGTAGTCGAACAACTTGCGCAGTGCCGTAAACAATTCCTCAGGATTTCCGTAGCCCAGTTCCGCCAGCAAGGCGAGACAGGCATAGCGCAAGGCTGCGCTCAGTTCGCCGTATTCCGCCAGCCAATGCAATCTAGCCCTCCAGACATTTTGCCAGGCGTCGGCCAGCGCTTCGGCGCATTCGCGGGTGATTTCCTGGATTTGCAGCAACAAGCGCAAACCTGCCGAAGTTTGCAGCGTGTTGAGCATCGGCAGCATAAACATCAGCTGTTGCCAGGCTTGCTCGACCACTTGCCGGATAGGCTCAGCGTATTGTTCGAACAAATCGCCTTGGTGTTGGCGCAGGCGCAGCAGTAACAGCAGAAATTCCGCCAGTTGCCCGCAATCGCTGCAATCGTTTAGCTGGTTTCCGATCTTCCGCCACAAACCCTCGGCTAAATCCAAACGCTTCATCAGCAACAGTTGCACGAAAAACACCTGGTGTTCGGCGAGGGTTTGATCTTGCAATTCGGCCAGTTTTTCTTGGATGCGTTGGTTCAACAAGCTTTGCCAATCCGGCGCCGTCAGACTCAAATCGACCAACCTGGCTTCCACCCACGGCGTCCAGGCGTACTGCCACTCTTCGCTGCGCAAATGCAGATGCACGGCGTGCTCCCAGTCGGGGCCGGCGGTTTTCTCGGCAAAGTCCAAACCGATAAACCGGCATTCATACAACAGCGCCAAGCGTTCATGGTCGCGTTGCCGGATATTGAAGGTGGTGGTGACTTTGGTGGTTTGCGCCAACTTGAAGCGGGCGCGTTTCAGCAGGCCGTAAACCTCGTCTACCAGCGGCAGCGGCGGTAAATCGCTGCTGACTTGTCCCAAACGGTCGCCGGCGAGCAAGCGGCAGGCCTGTTTCAGCAAAGGTTCGTCGCTGGCCGAATCGTGTTTGATCAACACGCTACGCAGGCCGTCCAATATATCGTACAAACCCGGCCAGGCATGGCCGCGCAACTGCTGTAATTGCGTCACCTGGTAAAAAACCGCCTGTTTCGCGGCGGTATTCATCTGTTGCCGAAACAAGGGGGATTGATGCAAATCGGCCAGGACTTGCAGCAGTAATTCGGCCGCAACTTCGTCATCCGGTAAGTCCGAACGCCGCTGCAACAGGCGTCGGTAAAAACCGGGTACCGGCATGCCGGCGTTATAACCGCTTAAGGCGTCGAGACGGTCTTCGCTGTAGCGCACCAGCCAACTGGGGCTTTCCGACTGCGATTTGGCGGACGATGCACCTTGCCAGTCGAGCAGGGCATAGGTGTGGAAACCGCCGGTTACCACCACGTAGCGTTGACCTGGCTTGGCATGGCGGGCAATTTCGCCGCGCATGAATCGCTCGCGTTCGGCATCGCCGGAATCGGCGATGGCTTGCTCGCTGTAAGTCAAACGGGCGGCGGTGCAATAATCGAACACCTGGCTGAAAAATTGTGCCGGGCTGTCGAAGCGGTGTAGCTCGAACCAACGCTCCCATAATTCGTCGCCGTGCCGGCAGCGCGTTGTTCGGACCAGTTTTTGGATGAATTCGCTGTGTTGCAAATACGCTTCGCGCAGAAAGCTGATGCCGCCGTGTTCCCGTGCTTCCCGCTGCCAGGCCTTGTCGGCCATCGGTAAATCGATAAAATGCAGCCCCTTGTTGTGTTGCCGCCCCCAGCGCAGCGCAACCCACTCCGGGCTGGTATCGTACAAAGGGTAAAAACTGTTTTGGCCGTACAACGCGATCGGCGGCACGGTCTGCTCGTCCAACAGCGTTTCGAGCTGGCGATTGAAATCCACTGCGCCTTCGATCAATATTGCGTCCGGCTGAACGCTGTCCAGCAATTGCCGCAAATAAATACTGCATGCCGGGCTGTGGTGCCGGATCGGCGCCCAATGAATGCCGTCGTCGCCAACGAATTTGGCGCGGGCGGCCTGGAGTTGCGGAGTCAGGTTGTCTTCTATCATCGTGACAAGTGGGCGCGCATTGGGGACGTCATCCGTTCTTGCCGAAACGTTAACCGCCCAGCCACAACTTATTACCCGCCTCGAAAAATCCTTTCCAGCGTCCGTCTTTTTTGGCGCGGTCGCGCACCACCGCGTCCAGATAATGCGCCAGCTTTTTGCGGTCGTCCTGTTTGTCTTTCAGAATGCTGCCCTGCATTTGTTCGGCGACCTGCGAGCTGCATGGCCGGCTGCCCATGTAGTGGTTTTGCAGGCAGCAGGCATAGGCGATGTTGACGGCTTCGGCGGTCGACAGTACCGCATCGAGCGCTTTGACGGCGGCCTGTTTTTCGCCGCGCAATTCGTTGAAGGCGGTAACCAGTACCTCCAACACGTCGTTGTCCATCGCCGATTCCAGCGATTGCCGCGACAGTTTTTCGGCAACTTGCTGGCGGATCAGGCGTTTTTCCAGTTCCACATCGCGGATCGGATAGACAGTTTCGAAATTGAAGCGCCGCTTCAATGCGCTGGACATTTCGTTGACGCCGCGGTCATGCAGGTTGGCGGTGGCGATCAGATTGAATCCTGGCTTGGCGGCTGTGACGCGGGTCAGTTCGGGCAGCATGATTTGCTTTTCCGACAATAGCGAAATCAACGCGTCCTGAATTTCCTGCGGACAACGCGTGACCTCTTCGAAGCGCGCCAGCGAACCGCTGTGCATGGCGCGATAAATCGCGCTGGGTATCAATGCATCGTCGCTCGGACCGTGCGACAACAACAAGGCGTAATTCCAGGAATATTTGATGTGCTCTTCGGTGGTGCCGGCCGTGCCTTGCACGATTTTTTGCGAATCGCCGCTGATCGCCGCGCTCAGCAGTTCCGACAATAGCGATTTGGCGGTGCCCGGTTCGCCCACCAACAGCAAGGCTTGATGGCCCATCAAGGTAACGATGGCGCGCTCGACCAGCGCATCGTCGCCGTAAAATTTCTGGCTAATACCTAATTGCGCATTGCCGATCACGAAGTCCCTCACCGCTTGCCCCGATAGTTGCCAGCCGGCTGGCTTGGGGCCTTTATCCTGTTCGCGCAGGATTTGCAATTCCTGTTGAAACAGCGATTCGGCGGCTTGTTTGATTGCTTCGGACATTTGCTTTTCCCCGTTTACCATGGCGATTTTTGCCGCCAATCGGCATCGAAGCTGCCTTTGGCGGCGACGGCTTCATAATCCAGCATGGCTTCGAAAAGTAAACTGCGCGGTATGCCGTGCAGCGGTTTAAAGCTTTCCTCGCCAACCCAGCCGCGCTGGTCCGGGCTGATGAAGGTTAGTTGGTACAAAACGGCTACGACGTTTTCCTCTGGCAGGCAATTGCCGCTGAACTCGATCATCACGCGCAAATTCAAGGAGGCGAAATCTTTGTAGTAGTGGGTAAAAAAGCCGCCGTCTTCCGCCGCCGCCCGCTGGTAGCCGCGCTTGGTCAATACGCCGCGCAGCGTAAAGCTATCGGTCATCCAGCCTTGATGGTAATCCAACTGCTTGCCGGCAAGCTCGGCATCGGTCAGTTTATGTTGCGGCAAGTTGAATTGCTCGAACAAGGGTTGCAATTTTTCGTCCTTGAAGTGCTTTGCCCAGGCTTTCGTTTCCTCTTGCGGCAATTGGCCGGCATGGGCCACGCTGATCCGGGCGTCGTCGGCCAAATCGTAGGTTTCGTCATCCAGGTCGATCAGTTCTAACTCGGCGGTCGGCCGTAAGCGGCGCGATTCCCCGTTTGTTTCGACTTGCCAAACCATGCGTTGCAGCAAACGCTGCATCAGCGGGTGTTCCAGCAGATAAGTCCGCCATTCGACACCTTGCCAAACACGGCCGACGCACATAGCTTCGTACAAACGTTGGCTTTGCATTTCCTGCACTTGCTTGAGTTCTTTTTTACTGTTGGAGGAATCCGCCTTGGCCTGTTTGACCGCTTCCGCGTCATCGTCCTGGCGCGGAGTCGGCAAGGTTTTGAGTACTTTGCCGGCCTCGTTTTCCAGATTGACCGTTAGGTCGTTGTTCAGCTTCAACACTAGACTGCGCGAACCGTAGGACAGCCGTTGCGTGCCGTTGCTTTCGAAGCCGGCGGTGGGAATGGTGCGGTCGGCCAATTCGTCGTGGCTCCAGCCATTCCTGGCGGCAATAGCGGTAACCAGTTCCCTGGCCGTTTCTTGCACGGACTTGGTACGGTGGCGCCGCGCCACGGCGAGCAGCAATTGGATGACGGTCGGATCGTTGTTGTTGGCCAATGTGGTCAGCAAGGCTTCGATCTGCGCGCGCCGCGTGTAATGATCTTTCATATAACGCTTCACGACCAGTACCGCTTCGGCCGGTTCGGCATAGGCCGCCAGCGCCAGGATCCCTTTTTCGCAGATTGCCGAACCTAAATACTCCGCCTTTTTTTGGTTGAATAACTCGCGGTAGGCATCATCCAAGGTTTTATCCACATATTGCTTACCCCAGTCGGATTTCGCCCACTTCTGCCAGTTGTCGAATTGTTGCTGTTGGTGTCGCTTGGCAAAGGCATGTGCCGTTTGGTCGTCGGGATTTAAGGTATCCTGGCGGATGAAGGCATGCACAATAAAGCTACCCAAGGCCTTGCGGCTGTTGCTATCCAGTTGCCGCAGGTATAAATCCAAAAGGGGGTTGCCCTCCGGTTGTTTAAGTTTGCAGGCCAAAGTCAGCCACCATTTCAAAATAGCCTTGTCTACCGTTTCGCCGCTAACCCATTTGAGTGCCGGCAGCGCGTCGAACGGAAACCAGGCCAGTCCTTTCGGCAGCGCTTTTTTTAAATTGTTTTGGGCTTCTTTCAACAATACGGCAGGCGCCAGATAAGCGCTGATATCGCTATCCAAGTCGTGCAGCGCCGCGAGTAAAATGGCCGTGGCCGCCGGGTGCGTTTCCTTTTTCAAGGCTTTTTGCAGTTCTGGAACGGCTTGTTTCAGTTTTAGTTCGGCAATCCAGTCGGCTGCGACAATGCGTTCGTCGACTTTTCCCGAACTCAAGGCGTCTATGATGCGTTGCGGCGCTATGCCGTACTGGCCCAGTATCTCTCGCGCCAACGGACCGTAAGTTTTGCCAGGCGACAAGGCTTGTTGATACAGCACTTGCAGATAGGTTTCCGGAATCACTGGAAATTGCGCGATAACAGCCATGCCGCGGGCGAGTTCGAATTTACTGTATTTGTTTTCCCGGTTTTCCAGCAGACCGAATGCTTCTTTGAGATAGTCGTCGTTCTCCGCGAAGAACGGCCAGATCGCGATGCCGTAGGTATCCGGCAGGCCGGCATCGGTGTTCCAATTATGAATCAATAGCCATTGCGCCAGTTTGCGGACGTCGCCACCTTGTTGGCGAATCAACTGCGCCAACTGACGTAAATCGGTAATGACGCCGGGATGGGCGGTAAACCAGGCCCTGGCACGGGCCATCTGGACGTCACCCTGAAAAAAACGCACCAAATGGATGGCTGTGAAATCGGCATCGGACAACGAGTTAGCTTTAAGACACAATTCTTTGAGCCGGGTAAAATCCCTGTCGGTTTGTTTTCCCGTCAATTGTTCGAGCCCTTGTTGTATCCGTTGCGCCAACCCAGGTTGTGTCGAGCTACCCAGCAATGCGTCCAAATCGCGTCGAATCTGTTCGGGCTTGTAATCTAACCAGTGTTTATAGGTTTTCTGTTGCCAGTCGTACTTGGTGTTTTGCGCGAGGTTTCGCGTCCGCTCTTCTTCGGCGGCCCGTTGGTAGGCCGTGAGCGATTTGGCATATTGAGCCATTAACTTTTCCAACCAGTGATTGGGAATGGCGGCGTCTGTAGCCAGCGGAACCCATTCCGGCAACTCCAGCTCGGCCTGGGCCGTGTGCTGGGCAGCGGCCTTGTTTGCCAATGCCTGGCCGATGATTTCCCGAATGGCCTTGCTGGGCTCGGCACTCTGCCACTTTTCCAACAAAGCGACAGCTCCGTCGCCGGCCAGAACCGGCAACATCGGCACCAGCGTTTTACGAGCGGTATTGTCGAAGGCAAGGTAATGGTCGTCCAAATAAGCCAAAAACTTTTCCGAGCTTAATTTCGGAATCAACAACATCGCCGCTTGCCGCACTTGTTTGCTGTTGTCGCCGAGCAGGGCGACTACCACCGCCAGCACGGCATCCAAGTTATTCTGGGGCAGAAGACATTCCGCCAACACGCCCCGCCCCGAAAAGTGCATAGTCGCCACGCCGGCCGTAATTTCCGGATCTTGCAGCATTGCCGGCCAATCGAAACGCTCCGCCAACTGTCTAACGAAATTGCAATACCAATTATTTTCCCTGCGCTCCAACAAAACCGGCAGCCACTGCGTTACGCGTAAATCGTTTTGTTGGACTAAAGATAAAAACCAGCGTTGACCGTAATGGCTCGGCAGTTCGTTGCGATGGCCGCTTAAGGTCCGTAACAGATTCAACTCGGCGATCAAGACCGCCAACCAATCCGGCACTTCCGCTTGATAATGGCGCTGGATATTGTTCATATCCGCGCAAGCGGCCATGACCACGCCCATGCGACGGGCTATTCCGATATCGGCCAAGAGATTGGATCGATACAGTTTTTCGAAGTTCTCGTAAATCTTGGCGAGCTTCTTGCGCTGTTCCTCCGTTAATTGGTAGTTCCCGTAGGGGTTGCGCGGAGCGGAAACACCAGCCGCCAGTAATTGTTCGCGGCTGAATTGTCCCAAACGCGCCGGGATCGAGCTATCGTCCCCAGTAAGAATATAACGGGCAATGGATTTGGAAATCCCTTTTTCGTGTTCGTCTAACAACGTAAAACACGTATGAACATCGGATTGACTATTGAACATGTGCTTGTCCCTAAGTTTTTATTGCCTTCGTTTTGGCGCTGGTTGCAGAAATTGAAATGCGGGCTGCGTATGACAGTTGATTATTGACACAGTAAGTCGAATAAAGATTACGCGTTTAAGGCGGTAGCCGAAAACTCTCGAGTGGAGTCGAGTCGAAATAGACTAGCACAAAAGATCTGTCCCGAAGTGAAGAGTTAGGGCAACGTTGTTGATTTTGTGTTCTAGCTAAGGAATATCTTACGCATCAATCATGGTCCACCAAATATCCTCTTCTGGTTATTTGGCTTATTTACTTGACTTTTTTGACAGTATTTATTTTTATGCCGCATTTATTCAATTTAATTCGAACTTTTTAGCTGTA
>NZ_JBYMAP010000028.1:0-26886 GCF_057766305.1 Methylomonas sp. BG-2
CCAATCACAGCAGGAATCAGGCCATCGGCCGCAAGGCTAGCCCGCCGCTGGTGGATTTAGAAAGGAATAAAGATGAATGCGATCACGTCGTTGGCGTAGCCGTCGGCGACTTTGTATTCGCGATAGCCCTTGGACACAGCACTCCCCAGCAGATAATTTCCGGCGCGGTATTGCACCACTCGGGATTCGCGCAGACCCGCCGGCAAGCGGAAGCAGGCGTCGTCCAAGTCCAAGAATTCGCCGGCGTTCAAGTCGGAGCACCCCGCCGCCGCGATGACCCGCTTTTGCCGGTCGGCAAACACCGCGAAACAACCCGCCACCGGACTGCCCTGCTCGTCGCGCGGTAAAACGTCGCTCAACATCGCCGCGAATTGCGGCTCGCTATCGAAAACAATGCCTATTCCGCCCACGACCCGCGTCGAATCGGCCAGATCGGTGATCGCGGCGTTGTAGATATACGTATGCCGCTCGGCGTACAGCGCCGAACGGGCAAAAGGCGAGACCCAATAGCTTTGGCTGTCCGGGCATTTCAAGGCCGCGACCGCGCCGCTGTCGTCACCGACCCGGCCGCCGACCAAGGCTTGTTGGTCGGGATCGGACACCGCGACGATGTCGCCGCTGGCGTCGTAAACATACAGGTTGGTGTAAACCGTATACAAGGCGTTGATGTATTGCAGAATATCGGCGATTTCCTGCCGCTGATCGGCATTGGGGTTGCCGGCGGCCAGATGGCGGCGAAACGCCGAGGTCAAAGCCCACCAGCGGCAATCGTTGGCGCGTTCGTAGAGATTGCGGTCCATGATATCGACCGCCAACGAAGCCAGAAAGCCGGCGTTGTTTAAATGCGACGACATCACTGTGGCTTGCTGCAAGCTGTTGACCGACGCGGTAAAAATGCTGGCGATATCGGTGCCGATTTGTTTGATCGCTTCCAACACCGGCATGAATTCGGCGGCGTTTTTGCGGGCCGAGGCGATCTGACCGTTCAATACCAGTAAACCGAGATCGTCGTTGATGGCGGCCGAGGCTTTGCGGATGTCGCGCAGCTCGGGCGGAAAACTGCTGGCCTGCTCCATGATGTAGGGCTGATTGGCGGCCGCCAGTTGGTCGCGACTGAAGGCTTGGTTCAGCGCGGTCATCATCTGCCCGCACCAACCCAGTCCGCGAAAGTCTTGATAACCGTTGCTGGCCCGAGTATTGATGATGTATTCGGCCCCGTGATAACGGGCGATACGTACCGAGCGATCGACGCTGGACCAGGTATTGACCGGCAGCAACAATTCGTCGCTGCTGGCGATGACGCGGCCGTCGCTGCCCAACACCGCCAGTATGCCGTCGTCGCCGGCGGCGAGCAGATCGGCGAATATCCCGCGCATTTCGTCGTCGAATTTAAAGCACAGGCACAATACCCCCAGCACGCTGGAATCGCGCTGGTTGGTTTCAGTGATCCGGCTGGAATAGATCAGCGCATGCCGGCGATCCGGTTGCAGATCCGAATAGCGGAAGGTTTCGACATAGGGCGCGCCGCTAGCCAGGGTCTCCAAAATCAGCGGATCGGACGACACCGTCACCGGATTGTGTTTGTCCAGATGAGCCTTGACCCGCCCCTGGGTATCCAACACCAGAATTTCGTCGTAAACGCTGTATTTTTTAACGTATTCGCGCAGGCGGTCTTCAATAAATGCGGTTTGTTCGGCGGTCGGGGCGGCCAAACTCAAGAAGGCGCGAATATCGTCGTCGGTCGCCAAAAAGCCAACGTCGGCGGTCCGCTCGAACAGATTTCGCACCAGCAAATCGATCGCCACCTGGGCCTTGGACGCGTTGTCCAGCACCAGTTTCTGGACGTTCTCCAGCAGCAGGTTGTAAGTGAGCTTTTTTTGCAGCTCGCCGAATTTGCCCTGGATTTGATTCATGTCGTCCAATATCGTCGCGGCGACATTGTGGCTGTTGATTTTGCCGATCAGGGCGATTTTGCCCCACCAATCGTTTAACGACGCCAGCTGTCGTTCGAAAGCCTTGACGTCGGGCATAGCCGACAACAATTTATCCGAACTGTTTTCCAAAAGTGCCTGCATAAAACTCCTTGTTAGCGGTAGATTGACACAGCACACTCGAGTTTTCCGACCGGCGCCGGCGAAATCGCCGCCTCCCGGCGCGGATCAAGATACGTCGCCGCTACATTGCGGGAGGCGCCATTCGTCGCGGACTCGGTGTCTGCCCGAAACTGGGAAACAATAACCGTACCAATCGGCCAGAGCCTGGAAGTTCACCGGCTGGAGGCCGCCGACAGACCCATGGCTGACGGCTGGCGCACCAGCGCGGTGCGGATAGCCGCACCAACTCCGGCAGATTCCGCATCCGCTATCTGGTTAATATCATTGGCAAATTGTTCGCTCGCCGCCGGTCTCCCGCCAATTGCGCCGGCCGGCTTGGCCTGACTCGCCGACTTTAGTACACTGAACCGATTACCTCATTTCAGGCAGCGCGCGCATGACTTACTGTATTGCAGTCTCGTTGAAGGACGGACTGGTGTTAACCTCGGATTCCAGAACCAATGCCGGCATCGACAATGTCAGCATTTACGGCAAGATGCACGCGTTCAACACCAACCCGGACCGCAAGATCGTCATGCTCAGCGCCGGCAATCTGGCCACCACGCAGTCGGTCATCGACCAAATCAAGCGCGATACCAAGGAACACGCCGAAGTCAACCTGAACACCGTGCATTATCTGTCCGAAGCCGCCGAATATCTGGGCCGCATCAGCGTCGAAAAACAGCGTCGCCACACCGACGATGGCCAAAGCAGCTTCAATCCGTCGGCAACCTTCATCCTCGCGGGTCAGATTGCGCAGGAGCCTCACGGCGCCTACTTGGTTTACCCGGAAGGCAACTGCATCACCACTTCGCGGCAGACGCCCTATTTGCAGATTGGCGAGAATAAATACGGTAAACCGGTGCTGGACCGGTTTTTGAAAATCGATACCGATTTACACGAAGCCGGCCGCTGTTGCCTGATTTCAATGGATTCGACGATGCGCAGCAACGCCAGCGTCGGCGCGCCGGTGGAGTTGTTGATCTATACGAAGGATGCGATGAAGCTGGACGAGTATTACTGCTTCCAGGAAGACAACGAATATCTGATTCAATTGCGGCGCATGTGGCACGAAAAGCTAAAGGAGGCCTTCGCGACCTTGCCGCAATTCAGCAAGGATGACGCCAAACCGCTGCCGGGCTGTATTTAACCGGGGAGCATGACCGGGCGGTTGCACGATCCCGGTTCCCCGGACTCGGCGTGCAGCCACCGGTTTCCAGCGCTAACGCAATTCGCCTTCGCGCGGCGCCACGCCTGTTCCGCCAACGTTTGTCCGCAAGCATCCCGCCCGCGAGTACCTCCCTGACACGACGACGGCTAAGCCGCCTGTTCCAGTTCCACCGCCGCTTTGCCGTTGTCGGCGCCAAAAAACCAGGTGGCCGCGATGCGCTTGTGCAAATCGCCGAAACGGGTTTGCAAGTCGTCCAGCAATGTGTGCAGTTCGCCGGGTGGCGTCCGGCGCGGATCGACGGCCAGGATGTGAGTTTCCAGCGCTTCCAGATGCGGGAATAAAGCCGTGGCATTGGGCAAGCGCTTGATGCAATGGGCAATCTCGTCCAAACAATGCAGCACCGCTCGCGGAAAATCCGGATTCTTCAGCAAATAGTCCAACACCTCCTCGCCCTTGATACGCTGGCGCATCTGCTTGCGGTACATCAACACCGCGCTCAGCGACTTCAAGACGTTGATCCATAATATCGTTTCGTATTCGCGCATCTTGTGGCTGCGGTTTTCGGCCAACAGCACGCTACCGAAGTCCATGATCCGGCTGGTCATGTCGGCCCGCTCGATATTCCGGCCGATGCAAATGAAGCGGTAGGCGTCGTTCCGGCTCATCGCACCGGAAACAAAGCCGGTGAAGCGTTGGCAGCCCGCCATGATTTCCTGTAAGTACTGCGCCCGACCGCGCCGATTCGACAAACTGTCCAGATGGTTGTTGGCGTACAAATACATTTCGTTGACCAATTCCCAGGCTTCGTCCGGCATCAGCTCGCGGCTGGTGCGGATATTTTCCCGCGCCGCCGCCAACGACGATAGCAGCGAACCGGGATTGCCGGTATCGGCCAACAGGAAACGGGTGGTGTTGTGTTCGCTGGGGTTTTTGAAGCGCTGGTAAAACGCGGCTTCCACACCGCAAATGTTCAGCAGATTGTGCCAACCCATTTCGACGCCGTAGGGCAAATCGTAGATCAAGTGCATCGTCGCGCTGATCAAGCGGGCGGTGTTCTCGGTGCGTTCCAGATAACGGGCTAGCCAATACAGTCGTTCGGCGGAGCGAGATAACATGTCATTTCTCCCGGTTGATGATCCAAGTATCCTTGCTGCCACCGCCCTGCGACGAGTTAACGACCAGCGAGCCAGCTTTCAACGCCACGCGGGTCAAGCCGCCGGCGGTGACGAAGCCGCGCTCGCCCTGCAAGATGAACGGCCGCAGATCGATGTGCCTGGGCTCCAAGCGATCGCCGCACAAGGTCGGACAGGTTGACAGCGCCAGCGTGGGCTGAGCGATGTAATTGCGCGGATTGGCCTGGACCAGTTTATGAAATTGCTTAATGTCTTTCTGGGTGGCGTGCGGCCCGACCAGCATGCCGTAACCGCCGGACTCGTTGGCCGGCTTGACGACCAATTCGGCCAGATGCTCCAGCACGTAGGCGCATTGCTCGGGGTCGCTGCAAAGATACGTGGGCACGTTGGGCAACAGCGGCTCTTCGTTCAGGTAATAGCGTATCATCGCCGGCACGTAGGCATAGACGACCTTGTCGTCGGCGACGCCGGCGCCGGGCGCGTTGGCCAACGCCACATTGCCTGCCTTCCAAGCCCGTAGCAAGCCCTTGACGCCCAGCACCGAATCCTTGCGAAACACCTCCGGGTCGAGGAACAGATCGTCGATCCGCCGATAGATCACATCGACTTTCTCCAATCCCTTGACGGTACGCATGTACACGCAGTCATCATCCTTGACCACCAAGTCGCCGCCCTCAACCAATTCGGCACCCATTTGCTGCGCCAAAAACGCATGTTCGAAATAGGCCGAGTTATAGATGCCGGGCGTCAGTACCGCGATTTGCGGCTGATCCTCCGGCCTTGGCGCGATCGAAGTCAGCATTTCGAACAGCTGAGTCGGATAGTCGTCCACCGGCAGTATGTTCAGGTTTTCCAGCAATTCGGGAAACACTCGCTTGGTGATGACCCGATTTTCGATCATGTAAGACACACCGGACGGCACCCGCAGATTGTCTTCCAACACGTAAACCACGCCGTCGCCGCCGCGCACCAAATCACTACCGCAGATGTTGGCCCAAACCCCGAACTTGGGCTTGAAACCGACGCATTCCGGCCGAAAATTGCTGGAACTGGCGATCAGTTCGGCCGGCACAATGCCGTCCCGAATAATCTGCCGCTGGTTATAAACGTCGTCGATGAAATGATTCAGGGCTTTCAGGCGCTGTCGCAAGCCGGCGTCGATCCCCTGCCACTCCTGAAAATCGATCAGCCGCGGAATGATATCGAACGGCCAGGCCCGGTCGATGTTGCCTTCGTCGCTGTAAACGGTGAAGGTAATGCCCATCTCCAATATCGCCGCCTCCGCGGCCGACAGACGCCCCTTGATGGCGTCCATGCCCAAGGATTGCAAGTACTGACTCAAAGTGGCGCACGTTTGGCGCGGCCGGCCGCCGCCATCCACCATTTCGTCGTAGGCTTGGTCGGCGCGGTATTGCGCCCATATCGATTGGTCGGGCTTCATGCGGGCATCCCTGGTTATCGCTATTTTGGTGCCGGACCGCACTAAGTTGGCGCGCAACTGCCGATTCCGGATTCGTCCCGCACCGTTTGCGCGGGTTCCATTTCGTCAAAGCAAGCCGGATGCCAAAAAGCCCGAAAAGCGCGCGGTATTCACCAAAGCTGTGCAAATTGCCAGCGGCTGCCCAAAAATCGAACAATCGCCCTCTGGCGCGGCACCAGACCGTGACTAGGCCACCCGCGCGCTCCGCATCGACGCGCGCCGGCCAACGGATCGCCCGATACTCGCTCAGGCGCGAAATTTGCTGTCGATTACGGTATCGTTCGTCAACTCAGGACCACCATTGACCCTGCCGTTACCCCACCGACCCAGCGAAAATCGCGCAGGTCCTTACTGTAAATTGCGCCAACCGGCTTAAACCGGCAAACTACCCGCCATGAGCCAGTTACTGCTAGAAGAAGCGCTGTCCCCCGGCTATCGCCTGGATCCCGGTATCTACGACGAGATGCTCGACAAATCCGGCCGAATCCGGCCGCATTGGCGGCACTTAATGGCGGCTCTGCAACAGTTGGGACCGGAAGAACTGGCCTACCGTTATCGTGAGGCGCTGCGACTTTTGCGCGAAAACGGCGTCACTTACAATGTCTACGGCGATCCGGACGGCCAGAACCGACCCTGGCAACTCGACCCGGTACCCTTCGTCGTTTCCGGCGACGAATGGTTCGATATCGAAGCCGGCCTGTTGCAACGCGCGGAATTGCTGAATCTGGTGCTGGCCGACTTGTACGGCCCGCGCACTCTGATCAAAAAAAACCTGCTGCCGTTGGAATTGATCTACAACCACGGCGGCTTCCTGCGCGCCTGCGATCAGGTACGCTTGCCCGGAGAACAGCAATTGGTGTTGTATGCCACCGATTTGGCACGCGGCCCAGACAACAAGATGTGGGTACTCGGCGATCGTACCCAGGCACCGTCCGGTGCCGGCTACGCGTTGGAAAACCGTCTGGCGATGTCGCGGGTCTTGCCGAGCCTGTTTCGCGATACCCAGGTGCATCGACTGGCTCGCTTCTTCCAGGCGCTCAGGGCCGGCCTGAACGCGATAGCCCCGCAAAACGCCCACACGCCGATGGTGGTCGTGCTGACCCCTGGCCCGCTCAACGAAACCTTTTTCGAACACGCTTACCTGGCTTCTTACCTGGGCTACCCGCTGGTGCAAGGGGACGACCTGACCGTCCGCGACGGCTATGTCTGGTTAAAATCGCTGACCGGCTTGCAACGGGTTGACGTGATTCTGCGCCGGGTCGACGATAATTATTGCGACCCGTTGGAACTGCGCGAGGATTCACGCCTGGGTGTGCCCGGGCTGTTGGAAGCGGCCAGACGCGGCAACGTCGCGATCGCCAACCCGCTGGGTAGCGGCATTCTGGAAAACCCCGGCCTGCTGGCCTTCCTGCCCGGCATCGCTCAACACTTTCTTGGCCAACCGTTAAAGCTGAATTCGATCGCCACTTGGTGGTGCGGTCAGGCCGGCGAATTGTCTTACGTGCTCGCCAATTTGAAGCGTCTGGTTATCAAACCGATTTACCGGCAGCCCGGCGAACACGCGGTGTTCGGCCATCAGCTCAGCAAATCGCAACTGGAAGCCTGGCGCGAGCGCATCCGCGCCCGCCCGGCCTTTTACGTCGCCCAGGAATACGAAAGTTTCTCGACCGTGCCGTCGATGGTCGGCGACGGCTTTGAGCCGCGCCAAGCCTTGCTGCGTTGTTTCGCGGTGGCCAGGGCCGGAGGCTACGCGCTGATGCCCGGCGGCCTGACCCGCAGCGCGCCGAATTACGGCGACGTTTACATCACCAATCAACTCGGCAGCATCAGCAAGGATACTTGGGTCATTGCCACCGAGCCGCAATCGCCGCCGACCAGCGGCGGTCCGGCCAGCGCCGGCGGGCCTCCCGGACTGCGCAACGCCTTGCCGAGCCGAGCCGCCGACAATATTTTTTGGGTGGGCCGCAACGCGGAACGCGCCGAAGGTTGCGTGCGCCTGTTGCGGGCCACGTTGAAGCGGCTGGTTATCAATCCGGACAGCGACCACCCCGACTATCCGCCCAGCCTGCATCGCCTGCTGCATTGCGTCACCAGCCTGACCGGCAGCTATCCCGGCTTCTTCGGTAAGAAAGCGGACGACAAGCTGCTGCGCGCGCCCGAGCCGGAATTGCTGGCGTTGATGCAGGACGATACCCGGCCCGGCAGCCTGCCCCATTCGGTACGCGGTTTGCAACAAGCCGGCTACGCGGTGCGGGATTTATGGTCGTCCGATACCTGGCGGGTCATCGACGAAATCGGCGAGCAAATCGCCGACACCAAGCGCGCCGGCAAAACCGGCCTGTGGACGATGCAAGAGCACCTGGATCAACTGGTCACCTCGTTGTCCGCGTTCAGCGGCTTGGTGATGGAAAGCATGACCCGCGGCAACGGCTGGCTGTTTTTGGACATCGGCCGCCGCCTGGAGCGCGGTCTGCAATTGATTTCGGTGTTGCGCACCGGATTCGCCGAGCCGCTGCTGGAAGGCGCGGAAACCCGACTGATCGAGACCCTGCTGGAGTGTAGCGACAACTTGATCTGCTATCGGCAACACTACCGCAGCAACCCGGAATTGGCGTCGTTTTTGGAACTGCTGGTACTGGACCCCAATAACCCGCGTTCGCTGGCGTATCAGATCGCCCGCTTGCAGGAGCATGCCGATAAACTGCCCAGGGAAACCGAAACCGGCCGACTCGGCCAAGCTCAACGCTTGATGCTGGAAGCCCATTGCATTCTGAATCTGACCGACATCGATACCTGGCTGGTGGTTGCCGAATCGGGCGTTCGGGAAACCCTGGATCAGCAACTCAGCCGAATTTACGCGCTGCTGGCGGCATTATCGGACACGCTGACCGCCAGCTATTTCCGCCACGGCGATACGCCGCAATCGTTGTCTTGAGGCAGGAGGCCCCATGCGCTACCGCGTTACTCATACCACCCGTTACCGTTATCGCGACATGGTTGCGTTATCCTACAACGAAGTCAGGATGCAGCCTCGCGTCTGCCCGCACCAGCAACTGCTGGCCTCGACATTGGAAATCAGCCCCAAACCCAACGACTACCGGCTGCGCAGCGACTTTTTCGGCAACCGGGTCACCTGGTTTTCGATCCGGGAGCCGCATCGGGAGTTCGCGGTCACCGCCATCAGCGATATCGTCGTCGCCCCACCGCCGGCCCAACTGGACTGGTGCGAGTCCGCCGATTGGGAAAGCGTCAAGGCCGCGCTGACCGCCGATACCGGCGAAGCGATGCAGGAGGCCCGGCAATTCTCGCTGACGTCGCCCTATATTCCGCCGTCGGCGGATCTGGCCGAGTATGCCGGGGTATCGTTCACGCCCGGCCGGCCATTGATCGAGGCGGTCCACGACTTGATGCAACGCATTTTCAGCGACTTTACTTTCGATCCGCATTTCAGCAATCTGGCGACCCCGCTTAGCGAAGTGCTGGAGCATCGCCGCGGAGTTTGCCAGGATTTCGCCCATCTGGCGATCGGCTGCATCCGCTCGCAAGGCTTGGCGGCCCGTTATGTCAGTGGCTACATCGAAACCTTGCCGCCGCCCGGCGTCGAAAAACTGATCGGCGCCGACGCCTCGCATGCCTGGTTTTCGGTATTTCTGCCGGAACTGGGCTGGCTGGATTTCGACCCCACCAACAACCAGTTGCCTAGCGATCGCCATATCACGGTTGCTTGGGGCCGCGACTACGGCGATGTTGCCCCGCTGAAAGGCGTGATTTTCGGCGGCCAGAACCACGAATTGACAGTCTCGGTCGCCGTGGAAAACATGGAAACCTGACGCCCTCGGCACTCGCGGCAACCCGGCGAGCGCCGCGGCCGATAACCCGACTAAAATACCCCCTTTAAAGCCAACTCCACCGATTCCATGAATATCCTACACAAAGCTCATCCCTGGCACGGCATCGCTCCCGGCGATAGCGCCCCGGACATCGTCACCGCTTTTATCGAAATCGTGCCGTCCGATACCGTCAAATACGAGATCGACAAACACAGCGGCTACCTGAAAATCGACCGGCCGCAGAAGTTTTCCAATATGATTCCAACGCTGTACGGCTTTATCCCGCGCACCTACTGCGCGGAAAAAATCGCCGAATACGCGGCCACGCAATCCGGCCGGCCGGTGAGCAAGGGCGACGGCGACCCGTTGGATATTTGCGTGCTGAGCGAACGCAGCGTGACGCACGGCGACATCTTGCTGCAAGCGATACCGATTGGCGGCTTCCGGCTGTTGGACGGCGGAGAGGCCGACGACAAGATCATCGCGGTCATGAAGGGGGACGAGTTTTACCGGCAATGGCGCGACGTTTCCGATTGTCCGGAATCCTACATCAACCGGCTGAAGCACTACTTTTTGACCTACAAGCACCTACCCAGCGAGAAAAGCGTTTGCGAAATCACCCATGTCTACGGCCGACATGAAGCGCACGAAGTGATCAAGCGGTCGATGGCCGACTACCAATATCACTTCGGCTGCCAGGACGACGGCTAGGAAAACGGAGTCGCCGTATTCGATCATACGAAGGCCGTCGGTATGACCCGGCGGCCTCCAGTCCATCAGACATTAACCGGCTTCGCCTCCCGGCATTTAAGCCGCGCTGACTTCCGCCGCGGCATGGCTTAATACTTGGCCGGCGCTATCGATTTCGATGCGGCGCGGCTTCATCGCCTCCGGTACGCGTTTGGTCAAGCGCACGGTCAAGAGACCGTCGCGGTAGTGGGCGCCGGCCACTTCGATGTGCTCGGCCAAATTGAAGCGCCGCTCGAAGTTGTGCCCGACTATGCCTTGGTGCAAAAAGTGCCGTTTGCCGGTCGGCCGCGGTTTTTCGCCCTTGACCGTCAACACTTGGTTTTCGGTTTCAATCGTGAGTTGTTCCGGGGAAAAGCCGGCTACCGCCAGACTGATCGCGTACTGTTTGTCGCCAACGAGCTCGATATCGTAAGGCGGGTAGTCGTGGTTGGCCCGATCGGTTTGCAAAATCCCGTCCAGCATTGAAGCCCATTGGCTGGAAGCCAGATTAGGACGATATATTGGGGTGTATTCGACTCGCATCATTCCATCCTCCTAAAAATTTCAAGATCACGGTTACCGAACCGGCTAGCGGTTCGCCCGACTCCGATTTAGGAGCACTTTGCAAAATTTCAAGTCCGAAAAACGGATGATGGACAAGCCGCCAAGCAAAAAAAAGCCTGACTGCGTTGGCTACGCGGTCAGGCCGAGAGGGAACGACTAAAATGCGCAACCGGGTTTGACGCCAAGCTTCTTCAAAATAATCGCCAGAGGACAAAAACCCGTGAACGAGGCTTGCAACAGGTTGGCTCCGACAAAGGCGGTAAACCACAACCAATTCGGCGAATGCCAATGCGCCAAGGCCAAACTCAGCAATATAAACGAACCGGCAAACGCCATCACCAAACGATCGATGGACATCGGGACCTCCTATTTCAAACGGACGACACCCATGAATTTCAACATCATGCGTTCGTAGAAGGGCTCGCTAATGCCTTTTCTAACCTTGCGCATGAAGTACTTTTCGAACGCGATCTTCGCCAGATGCACCCACTTGCCATGGGCCGACCAAGTGGTGTTACGCGGCGGTATTTGCGGCACGGCCAAGAAAGCCACGCCGCTGTCGCCCAAGTCCGCCAAACACAACGCGCTCAAGCTCGGCTTATCGGCCGGCTGTTTACCGTCCAGCTCGTCGCGGATATTGTGGGCGGTCGCGGTGACCATGGATTCGATCATATATCCGGTTTTCGGGGTCCCGGTCGGCACCGGGGTTTTTTCGACCGGCGGCAACGCCACGCAAACGCCCACCGAGTAAATATTTTTGTAAGTCGGATTGCGTTGATGCTCGTCAACGATGACGAAACCGCGCGGGTTGGTCAAGCCTTCCGCGCCGCAATGGCGTACCGCGTCCACGCCGGTGAAAGCCGGCAACATCATCGAATGCTTGAACGGCACCTCGTGCTTTTTCTTTTCGTTGCCGTCGTCGTCGACTTCGGTGACGTACATCATGCCCTGTTCGATTTTGTCGACCTTGGCATTGGTGATCCATTTGATGGTCTTATCGCGCAACGCGCTTTCCAATAGACCCTTGGTATCGCCGACTCCACCCAGGCCCAAATGGCCGATGTAGGGTTCGGATGTCACGAAGGTCATCGGTACTTTGTCGCGGATTTTGCGCTTGCGCAACTCGGTTTCGATGATCATCAGATATTCGTAGGCCGGACCGAAGCAGGACGCGCCTTGAACCGCGCCGATGACGATCGGGCCAGGATCGGCCATGAAGCGGTCCCAATCGTCGGCGGCCAACGCCGCGTGGTCCACGTGACAAACCGACGAGGTATACCCACCGTGTGGTCCCAAGCCGGGCACCTCGTCGAAGGCCAAGCGCGGTCCGGTAGCGATCACCAAAAAGTCGTATTCCACCGACGTGCCGTCCGCCAGATCCACTTTATTGTTGGCCGGATCGACTTTACTAGCGGACTTCTGAATGAAGTTGATCCCTTTCTTGGCCATCACCGGCGCCAATTCGATCTTCAAGTCTTCCGGTTTGCGCCACTTTGGCGGTATCCAGGGATTCGACGGAACGAAGTGAAATGTCGGCGAGTCGGATATCACGACCACCTCGTGCGCCTTGCCAACGATTTCCTTCATTTCATACGCCATCGGCACGCCACCGATGCCCGCGCCTAATACTACGATTCTTGCCATGACATTCTCCTCTCGCTGATGTCTAAAGGGATACCCGACCGTGTCTATTGTTATTCTTTATCGTGTTATACAAGCCACCGGCCGCGCGAAACCTAGAATATTAGAATTTTCTAACATAGGCAACCAAAAAATTCCCACTCCCTCTCGCCAACCTCTTTCAAACTATCGGTAACTATAGAAGACTGTTAAATTCCCGCATTCGCCGGAGTATTCGCCAGCGCGACACTTTGGCGTTGGATCAAGTCTGGGTACAATGCGGCATCCCAGCAAATATCCGGAATAGCGACATGGCCGACCAAGACGATATCGAACAAATCTGGCGCGAAAAACTCAGCCCCGAGCAATACCACGTCTGCCGCGAAAAAGGCACCGAACCGCCGTTCACCGGCAAATACACCGATTGCGACGAGGCTGGCGTCTATCGTTGCGTGTGTTGCGGCCAACCCTTGTTTTCGTCCGAGCAGAAATTCCACTCCGGCTGCGGCTGGCCCAGTTTCTGGGATCCCATCGCCGGCGACAGCCTGGAGCAGTCGCTCGATACCAGTCACGGCATGCGTCGCATCGAAGTCACCTGTCGTTCCTGCGGCGCCCACCTCGGCCACGTTTTCCCGGACGGTCCGCAACCGACCGGCCAGCGTTATTGCATTAACTCGGTTGCGTTGGATCTGGATAAATCATGAGCGCACCGCAACTCGCTCAGGATCTACTGGATTTCATCGACGCCAGTCCCAGCCCCTGGCACGCGGCCGCCTCCGTGGAGCAGCATCTGCTGACGCACGGTTTTCAAAAACTGGAGGAAAGCGCCGTTTGGTCGTTAAGTCTTGCCGGCCGGTATTATGTGATTCGAGACGCTTCATCCATCATTGCGTTTATCGTCGGCGCCGCCGCGCCGGCCGAAGCCGGATTTAAAATCCTCGGCGCGCATACCGATTCGCCGGGATTGCGGGTCAAACCCCGACCGGTTGTCGACAGCGATCAATTCGTGCGGATTGCGGTCGAAGTCTATGGCGGCCCAATCTTGGCCACGTTCGCCGACCGCGATTTAAGCTTGGCCGGACGTATCGCCTACCGCGACGGCGATAATCGGGTAAACACGACGCTGGTCCGATTTGCCGAGCCGCTGTTGCGCCTGCCGAACTTGGCCATTCATATGAACCGCGCCGTCAACGAGGACGGCCTCAAACTGAATAAACAAAATGAACTACCGCTGCTGCTGGCCAATCTGCCGAGCGACGGCTCGGCAACCGAACTGTTTAACCGTCTGCTGGAAACCGCTTCCGGCCTGACCGCGGACCAAATTCTAAGCTGGGAACTCAACGTCCACGACGGCCAAAAAGGTGCATTTTGGGGTGCCGATCGCCAATTCATCGCCGACAGCCAACTTGATAACTTGGCATCCTGCCATGCCGGCTTGACCGCCTTGCTGAATCGCCGAGAACAAAAGCTGACGGCCACTCGGGTTTGCGCTTTTTTCGACCACGAGGAAGTCGGCAGCGAAAGCAACAAGGGCGCGGCCGGCAGCTTTCTGGCCGACGTTCTGTCCCGAATTGCCGGCGCGTGCGGTGACCGCCCGGACGATTATCCGCGCGCGCTGGCGCAAAGTTTTCTGGTCAGCGCCGACATGGCGCACGCCTACCAACCGAATTTCCCGGCCGCTTACGAGCCCGGCCATAAAATCCTGGTCAATCACGGACCGGTGATCAAGATCAACGTCAATCACCGCTACGCCAGCGAATGCGTGTCCGAGGCGGTATTCGCCCAGTTCTGCCAACAGGCCGGCGTGCCCTACCAAAAATACGCGCATCGGGGCGATCTACCCTGCGGTAGCACGATAGGCCCAATCACCTCGGCCAAACTGGGCATACGTAGCGTCGATGTCGGCTCGCCAATGTGGGCAATGCACAGTGCCAGGGAAAGCGCCGGCGTTGCCGACCACGCTTACATGGTCGGCGCGCTGGAGGTTTTTTTCGGCAACCCTTAGTTTTTCTACTATTCTTGCCGTGTAATCTTGCCCGGTAGAGAATAATTTTGTTTCCGATTTTTTGGTCCCACTGCAATGTTGCATTGCAGCGTGCAGCGCTTTACGCCAAAACAGTGCTCTTGTGCGGCTGGGTGATAAATGCCGCGCATGCCGACGAACCGATTCTGGAATACAAGGTCAAGGCGGCCTACCTCTACAATTTCACCAAATTCATCACTTGGCCGAGCCACTCGGGCTCGTCATTCAATATTTGCCTGATTGGCGACAACCCGTTCGGTAACCTGCTCGATGCGCTGGAAACCAAAACGGTCGCCGACAAACCTATCCGTTTGCGCCGTCTCGATTCGTTGAAACAGGCACAGGATTGCCAGATCCTGTATGCCGAAAAGACCGATCAACGCATAGACCTCAATCTGGCCGGGGTCCTGCTGGTCGGCAATCTCGGTAAAACCTTGACCGTCAGCAGCCAACCGTTTTTCGCCGAATCCGGCGGCATGATAGGCTTTGTACTCGACGATGAAAAGGTGCGCCTGCACATCAATTTAAAGGCTTTGAAGCAAAGCGGGCTGTCAATCAGCGCCAAACTGATCGAAGTCGCCACATTGGTGGAAGGAGGCGGCCGTGAATAAATGGTTTACCGCCCTCTCCATAAAAGCCAAGTTGCTGACAATCGCGGTAACCTCCAGCCTGTTTTCGATGTTGCTGGCCCTGGTCATTCTAGTCACGATCAATGCCGCCGACGTCAAGCGCAAGGCTCAAGACGATCTGCAGGCCGTCGCCAGTCTGATCGCCAACCGCAGCGTCGCCGCGGTGATGTTCGACGACGCCGGCGTCGCCAAGGAAAACTTGATTTCGCTAAACAATTTTCCGGACTTACGCAGCGCTTGCGTTTACATCAAAAAAGGCCATCTGTTTACGTCGCTGGACAATCAAGCCCTGCCCTGCCCGGACGTCGCCTACGGTCTGCATACCCATTACGACAATTTGATGCTGTACGTCTACCAGGCAATGGTGGTTGACGGCGAGGACATCGGGGCGGTCTATCTGGCCTCGGACTTGAGCGCCGCGATCTGGCGGGAATTGAAATTCGTCAGCTTAATTCTGGCGGTCCTGTTCGTCGCGCTGTTCATCACTTTTTTACTGACGGTCCCACTATTGAACCGGGTCGCGCTGCCGGTGGCCCAACTCGCCAAAACCGCGCAACGGGTCAGCCAAGATCACGACTATTCGTTGCGCGCCGAAAAGCACAGTAGCGATGAAATGGGCATTCTGGTCGATGCCTTCAACGACATGCTCGATACCGTTGAGACCCAAAACAAGGCCTTAATCGCGGTCAAGAACAACTACCAGGCGCTCTACGACAACAACCCGACCATGGTCTTCAATCTGGACATGCAAGGCCGCATCGTATCGGTCAACCGCTTCGGCGCGAAGCAATTGGGGTTGGGCGTTGAAGAATTGCAAGGCTGCGCGATCAGCAATTTCTCGCATCCGGACGATGCCGCCGGTTTCGAGCAGTTTTTCGAGACTTGCCGCCACCATCCGGAACTGATTCATCGCCAGGAAAGCCGCAAGATTTGCCGCAACGGCAACGTAATTTGGGTCAGGGAAACCGCGCGCTTGGTCACCGACGAATCCAACTTCCAGCGCTTGTTACTGGTCTGCGAGGACATCACCGAAACCCGCCGACTATCGGAAAAAATCGCCTATCAGGCCAGCCACGACGAGTTAACGGGCCTGGTCAACCGCCGCCAATTCGATATTCATATCCAGAGTTTGGTGTCGCAAGCCGAAATCGACGAGAGCGAACACGTGCTCTGCTATTTGGACTTGGACCAATTCAAAATTGTCAACGATACCTGCGGTCATTTGGCCGGCGACGAACTGCTGCGCCAATTGGGCGAGGTTCTGCGCCACCAGGTCCGCAAGACCGACATTTTGGCGCGACTGGGCGGGGACGAATTCGGCATTTTGATGTCGCATTGCTCGGTCGAACAAGCCTTCTCCACCTGCGAGAAACTGCGCAACATCATTTGCGACTTCCAGTTTGCCTGGGAAAATCGTAGTTTCAATATTGGCGTCAGTGTCGGCATTGCCCCGATCAACCTGACCAGCGGCAACGCCGTGGATATCTTAAAAGAAGCCGACGCCGCCTGTTACGCCGCCAAGGAAAAAGGGCGGAATCGCGTCCATGTCTTCAGCCCCGACGACGAAGAACTCACCATGCGGCAGGGCGAAATGCAGTGGGTCGAAAAAATCCGGATGGGGATAGAGCAAAACCGTTTCCAGCTTTACGGCCAGTTAATCGTGCCGATTGCTTCGAACGACGAAGGCCTGCATTTCGAAACCTTGATTCGCTATATCGACGAACAAGGCAAAGTCATTCCGCCCGGCGCCTTCCTGCCCGCCGCCGAGCGTTACAACATCGCGCCGCCGCTGGACCGCTGGGTAATTTCCCGCTTGTTCGAGCATTTGGCAACCACGCCGAACCTGCTGGGGCGCCTGGAAATGTGCTCGGTCAACCTGTCGGGCCTGTCGATGTCCGACGAAACGATGCTGACCTTCATCGACGAGCAGTTTCAAAAATGGCAAATTCCGACGCATAAGATATGCTTTGAAATCACCGAAACCGCCGCCATCAGTAATTTGTCCTACGCCCGCCAGTTCATTAACTCCCTGCGTACCAAGGGTTGCTTGTTTTCGCTGGACGACTTCGGCAGCGGCCTATCCTCGTTTGCTTATCTGAAAAACCTTCCCGTGGACTTTTTGAAAATCGACGGCCTATTCGTCAAGGATATTTTGGAAGACCGGGTCGATTTGACCATGGTCAAATCGATCAATGAAGTCGCTCACGTGATGAGCAAGAAAACCATCGCCGAATTCGTCGAAAACCGCGATATCTTCGAGTTGTTGAAAACCTTGGGCGTCAATTACGCACAGGGTTACGGCATTGCTAAACCGGTACCCCTGGAAGAACTATGAGTCACGCCAAACCCAACGCTTTCGGCAAACGGCGCATACTGCCGGCCGTATTGCTGTGCGGCCTCGGTCAACCCGCCCAGGGCCAAGACCAAAGCATGACCGATTTGCTGGAACTGTCGCCGGCGGAGCTGGCCAATATTTCGGTCAGTATCGCCTCGGGAACCGCCAAGTCGGTATCGCAATCAGCGGCGGTCACGACCGTGATTACCGCGGACCAAATCAACGCGATGGGCGCCACCGAATTGCACGAAGTGCTGGAAACCGTACCCGGCATGCACGTCAGTATTCAGCCGATCACCAACGACTACACCTTCACGATGCGCGGAATGCGCAACCAAACCAACTCGGAAGTCTTGTTGATGCTGAACGGCACCCGGTTTTCGATTCCCTACCAGGGCTCTTACATGGCCGGCATGATCGTGCCGGTGGAAAACATTCAACGCATCGAAGTGATTCGCGGCCCGGGCTCCGCACTATACGGCGCCGACGCCTTTGCCGGCGTGATTAATATCATCACGAAAAAAGCCGGCGACCTCAACGGCACCACGGTAGGCGCGCGCGGCGGTAACGCCGACCGTACCAGTACCTGGGCGCAACACGGCGGCCATTACGGCGAGTGGGATGTTGCCGGCAGCCTGCAATATAGCCACGGCGGGATCCATCCGGACCGCATCGTCGCGGCCGATGCGCAAACGGCGCTGGATAACGCCCTCGGCACCCATGCATCCCAAGCGCCCGGTCCGATGCAGACCTCCGGCGAGCGCTGGAACGCCCATCTGAATTTACAGCGCCAACACTGGGATTTGAACTTCTGGGCCTATAACCAAGCCGTGGGCTTTCCGGCCGGCGCGAACGGCGCACTGGACAATACGGGTACGCTGGATGGAGCCCATTACCTCGGCGACGTTCGTTACTCGACGGAAAACGACCTGGAAAACTGGGAACTGCAGTTTCATACCAGTTTTTTACACACCGACCTGAACGGCAATAGCCACAACTTTCCGGCCGGCGCGATCCTGCCCATCGATGCCAACGGCAATCTGGCGGTGGACGCCAGCGGCAATCTCAATCCCGCTACTCTGGTGAATTTCGTCTCGTTTCCGGATGGGATGCGCTTTGTACCCGGTTTTAAAAACACGGTACCGAGCGCGGAGCTGACGAGTATTTATAAAGGCTTTCAGAATCATATGATCCGCTTGATTACCGGCTTTCGTTACGAAGAGTTAAACGCCAGCGAAATGCGTAATTACGGAGTCGGCGTCATCGACGGCCAACAGTTGGTGGTCAACGGTCGCTTGACCGACGTCACCGGCACACCCTACGCCTTCATGAACGACACCCATCGTTCGATCTGGTCGGTGGCATTACAGGACGAATGGCAGATTTCCAAGGATTGGCAATTGACGGCGGGCTTGCGTTACGACGAATATTCGGATTTTGGCGGCACCTTGAACCCAAGAGCCGCCTTGGTTTGGGACATCAATGACAATCTGACCGGTAAATTGCTGTACGGCCAAGCCTACCGCGCGCCTAGCTTTGTCGAGCAGTACCAGAAAAACAATCCGTTTTTCATTGGTAACCCCTCGCTAAGCCCCGAAACGATAGAAACCACCGAGCTGGCTTTCGATTACCGGCCCTTGAAGAGCCTGCGGACCGCACTGAATGTTTATTACTACGAAATCAACGACTTGATCGGCGGTAAATTAAGCAATCAGGGCGCTACGTTGTCGGAGGTCAACAATCCTGGCCAGGATGGACTGGGCAGCGAATTCGAATGGGACTGGAAGTTTCACGACGACTGGAATTTGCGCGGCAATTATGCCTGGCAATACGCGGTGGACAGAGCCACCGAACGGCGAGTCAGCAACGTCCCGGAACATCATGTCTACACCGCGCTGTCCTGGAATTTTCAGCCCAAATGGCAAATTCAAACCCAAGTCAATTGGGTCGGCCATAGGCTTAGCGATATCGGCGACAACCGGGTCTTAAAAGATTACCAAACCGTGGACCTGACGCTAAACGCCAGAAAACTGATGGGGACACTCGATTTGACCGCGTCGGTACGCAATTTGTTCGACAGCCAAGGCAAGGAACCAGCCATAGCCAGCTATCCTTACAACTTACCGATTTCAGCTCAAACTTTCTACTTCGAAGCCGCGCTGCATTTTTAAACCGGTAGCGGCCGCATCGGGTGCGATTGCCGCCACTGGCCAATATCCGAACGATTAGGCGCTAAGCACCAGATTATTCTGACTGATGGCGTCCAGCAAACGGCCTACCATTCTTCGGCTCACCCAGGCCTCGCCGGCGGCAACAACCTGAATCATTTTCGCCAGATAACCGCCCAGCGGACCGCTATTCTGATAGCCTCTGCCGCCGGCGAGCAAACAATTCAAGATGCGGTCCTCACCAATCTCGTCGCCGATCACCACGATCTTGCTGGCCGGACTCGCATTCAGCAGCAAGCCTATATAGTCCGGGGTTTCGTCGCCCCGCAAACAGAAGCTCAGCAAAATCAGTCCGGGCTGCTGAGCTTCGGCAGCATTCAAAGCCTGTATTTCGTCGTTATAAAACGAAACGTCTTCCTCGGACATCAGCAACAATGGCGGAATCTGTCCGGTACTATCAACCACGTGAATTTTCATAGCCTAAGGATACTTAAAATTGCGAACACGCCCGCTCGATTACCGCCAGCCGGCCCCCCACCATACGAAATTGCGTGTCCGTCACGGAAAAACTCAGTCAGCCAGCTCGACAAATCCATGCAGTCCGCGCTTAGAATCCGCAGCCAACCAGTCTTTTAAGTATTGCAGCTCTTCGCTGGATTGCAATTCGTCAACGCATTTTTTATGCCGAAGCAAGCGGAAAGCCGACGATAACAGCTTAAGCCGATCACCGACGATACCAGCCCGTCGCAAGCCAACCAGATTCAAACGATAGTGTTTGGCCGGACGGCCACCGATTAACATAAACGGCAGCACGTCCATATTTATCCCGGTGGTACCCTGCACAATCGCGTAAGCACCGACCCGGCAAAACTGGTGCACCACAACGGCGCCGCCCATGAACACATTGTTGCCAATCTCGACATGGCCACCAATCGCCACGTTATTGGCAAAAATGGTTTTGTCGCCTACCGAACAATCGTGCGCGACATGACTGTTGTTCATGAAATAGCAGCCCGAACCGATCTTGGTGCTTCCGCCCGGTTTGGTGGCTCTATGCGCGGTAAAGCCCTCGCGGAAGGCATTGTCGTCGCCGATTTCCAACCAAGATACGGTTGCCGGATCGAACCCAAGATCCTGAGGTAGCCCCCCCAGCACCGCGTGAGGATGGAGGATATTCCTGGCGCCCATTTTGACCAGGCCGTGCACCACGGCGTGAGCGCCGACTTCGCAATCGGCGCCAATCTCCGCCCCGGCTTCGATCACCGCGAACGGCCCAACCCGAACCCCCTTGGCCAGACTGGCGTCGGGTGAAACAAAAGCCGTGGGATGAATCAAAGCGGTCATGGTTAGCCTCGCGGGTGGTGTTGAGTATGTAATTCTTTCAGCCTTTGCTGGGCGATGTGGGTGTAAATCTGAGTAGTCGATAGGTCGGCGTGTCCAAGCAACATTTGTACCGCGCGCAGATCGGCGCCGTGATTCAGAAGGTGGGTAGCAAATGCGTGACGCAACGTATGCGGAGACAGCGGTTTGTCAATGCCGGCCACCGTGGCGTAGCGTTTGATCAAATGCCAAAACGCCTGCCGAGTCATACCCTCGCCCCGCTTGGTGACGAACAGAAAATCGCTTTGCCGGCCCGCCAACAAAGCCAACCGAGGACCCGCGAAATAGCGCTCCAGCCAATCCAGGGCATCTTCGCCAACCGGCACTAAACGTTCCTTGCCGCCCTTACCCATCACTCGCACCCATCCCTGCCTTAAATTGAGTTGAGCGAACGTCAATTCGACCAGCTCCGATACCCGCAATCCGGTCGCGTAAAGCACTTCCAACATCGCCCGATCGCGAAACCCCAGCAGCTCCCCGGTCTCCGGTGCATCAATCAGTAGTTCGACATCCCGCTCGGTCAACGTATCCGGTAAAGGCCTTCCCAGCTTCGGCGCGTCAATCAGTTGAGTTGGGTCTCGCTCAATCCTTTGCTCGCGCACCCAATAGCCATAGAAACGCCGCAAACACGATAACAACCGGGCCGCCGAACGATTGCCGGTACCTTGTGCGTGGCGAGCCGCCAAGAAGCCCTTGATGTCGTTCTGTTCGACCTCAAGCAAATGCTTATCCTTGAGCCACCTCGAGAACTGTTTCAGGTCGCTGGCATAGGCCGCCAACGTATTGTCGCTGAGGCCAAACTCCAACCACAGGGCGTTTAAAAACGCCTCGACCACTTGTGCGGAATTCATGGCCTCGAGTTGTTTTCCTTCCTGGCGGCTTCAAAGTTTATCAAGCGGCGCTTAAGCTCGAGATAGTCCCCCGCACTCTCCCCCATAAACCCGCCCAAACCGGATTTGGCAACGACACGATGGCAGGGAATCAAACCCGCATAAGGGTTGTCTCGGCAAGCGCCGGCAACCGCTCTGGCCCCGGAACCCAATTCGGCGGCAAGTTCGGCATAAGTTTTGGTCTCGCCCGGCGGAATCTCCAACAAGGCTCGCCAAACCCGATTACGGTGCGCACTTCCGCGCGCCAGCACGGCCACATTCAATTCGGCAACCTCCGGCTCCGCCAGGTATGCTTCGAAGGGCTTTGCCAACGAGGCGTCTGTTTCGCATAGCGGCTCGGTCCGCCAAGACGCATCGATTATGACATCGCCGGTCATGGTAACTATTAAATTAGCCCCGCAAAAAGGCACCGCGATAACGCGCGGTTCTCCCTCCGCAACAGTTTCCCAACGAATCCTCAACGGCATCAGTGACTCCCGGTGTCCGGCAAAAAAAAAGGCAGCGAGTCGGCTGCCTTTTTTGAAGACTCGGCTCACGCCGAATCGCCGCCTTGTCATTAAGACAGTCGTTCTTTAATCCGAGCTGCTTTACCAGTCAGGTCGCGCAGATAATACAGCTTAGCGCGGCGAACGTCACCACGACGCTTCACTTCAATACTGCTGACAGCGGGGCTATGAGTTTGGAAAACCCTCTCGACGCCGACACCGTGGGAAATTTTTCTAACGGTGAACGCTGAATTCATGCCGCGATTACGCTTGGCGATCACTATACCTTCGAACGCCTGCAATCTTTCCCGCTCGCCGTCCACAACCCGAACCTGGACAACGACGGTGTCGCCTGGGCCAAACTCCGGCACATTTTGTTTAAGCTGAGCCGCTTCCAATTCTTCGATAATTTTACTCATAACCACACCCTATTAAACAATTTCATTTCTAAATTCACTCAGCAAAGCTTCCTGCTCCGCCGTCAAGTTCAAACTCCGGAGTAGATCCGGACGCCGCAACCAAGTGCGGCCGAGCGCTTGTTTCAGTCGCCAACGCCTGATTGCCGCGTGATTGCCACCGAGCAACACTTCAGGAACATCGCCGAACGAGCTACGCTCCGGCCTTGTATAGTGCGGACAATCCAACAAACCAGCCACATGAGAATCCTGCTTTGCCGACTCATCATCTCCCAATACGCCGGGAATCAGGCGGGCTACCGCATCGATAACAATCAGCGCGGCGAGCTCTCCGCCACTGATCACGTAGTCGCCGATAGACCACTCTTCGTCGCATTCTTGAACGACAAACCGCTCATCCACGCCTTCATAACGTCCAGCCACCAGTATCAACTGTTCAGAAAGGGTGGCCTTTTGCAATAAACTTTGCGAGATCACTCGCCCCTGCGGACTCAAATATACGACTTTGGCGCTAACCGCGCCGCCACTTGCTCGCTTTGCCGCGGCAACCGCGTCACGTAACGGCTGATATTTCATTACCATGCCCGGACCGCCCCCGTAGGGTCTGTCGTCAACCGTTTTGTGCCTGTCGTGCGTAAAATCTCTAGGGTTCCAAACGGAAAGATCAACCAATCCGCGCTCGATAGCCCGACCGGTTACCCCAAACGCAGCAGCATTTGCGACCATATGGGGAAAGATACTGATCACATCGAAGCGCATGCCGCAATCGCTGTCAAAAATCGGCGTCCCAATCGACCAGAATGCAGCCTTTTTCGATATCGACCTTGAGGACAGTTTGCCCCATCAAAAACGGGATCAAGCGTTCTTGCTGACCATCAGAAACGACCAAAACGTCATTGGCACCGGTCTCCAACAAATGATCGACCGTTCCCAGATTGATCTCGGCTTGATTGAGAACCCTCAAACCGATCAAGTCGGTCCAGTAGTACTCTCCATCCGCTGGTTCGGGCAATTGTTGCCTGCGTATCAGGATCTCAGCTCCCATCAACGCCATCGCCGCGTCCCTATCGTTCAAAGTTTCAAGCTCGGCAACGACTGCGGCGCCTTGGCGCCGGCCAGCGATGACCTTGAACTCGCGGATCTGATCATTCTTCCTAAGACACCAAGGCGAGTACGCTAAGATATTTTCTCGCGGATCGGTATAGGAAAAGACTTTCACCCAACCTTTAATGCCAAACACGCCGGAAATTTGACCGACGCTCAAATAGTCCTCGACAGACAAGTGGACTTAGGCGACGGCCTTGCTAGCGTCCTTAATCAGCCTGGCAACTCGATCGGAAGGCTGCGCGCCATTGGCGGTCCAATACTGAACACGCTCGGTATCCAAAACCAAGCGCTGCTCGCCGCCTCTCGCCAGAGGATTAAAAAAACCAACCCTTTCAATGTAGCGCCCGTCGCGACTGCTTCTGCTGTCGGTTACGACGACATGATAGAAAGGACGGTTTTTAGCGCCGCCTCTGGACAAACGAATACTTACCATCTGCACACCCTAGATAACAATGAGTCAAAAATTTAATCTACCTATTCTACGCGATTCGCCGCGCAAGAAAAGAAAAAATTGAAAAAATCACATCTTCATGCCGCGCATATTGCTTTTCAAACCGCGCATCATGTTGACAATATTGCCTTTGCTGAACTTTTTCATCATTTTTTCCATCATCTTGTGCTGCTTGAGCACACGATTGACAGCATTCAAATCCAGACCGCAACCGTCAGCGATACGCTGCTTGCGACTGCCCTTAATCAGATCGGGAAAACGCCGCTCTTGCTTGGTCATCGAATTGATCACGGCAATTTGATGCGCCAAATCCTTGTCGTTGACCTTTTCCTTGACTTCCTTGGGCACCGCGCCCATGCCGGGCAACTTGTCCATCATTGCCCCAATGCCGCCCATGTTCTGCATCTGCGTCAACTGCTCGCGCAAGTCCTCCAGATCAAAACTCTTGCCTTTTTGCAGTTTCTTGGCGAGCTGCTCGGCTTTTTTCTTATCGACGTTCTGCTCGATGTCCTCGATCAACGACAACACGTCACCCATACCCAAGATACGGGAGGCAAGCCGATCCGGATAAAACGGTTCCAGCGCATCGGATTTTTCGCCGACACCGATAAATTTGATCGGCTTACCGGTGATATGCCGTATCGACAACGCAGCCCCGCCCCTGGCATCGCCGTCGGCCTTGGTCAAAATCACGCCGGTCAACGGTAAGGCGTCATGGAAAGCCTTGGCGGTATTAGCGGCATCTTGGCCGGTCATGCTATCGACGACGAACAGCGTTTCGATCGGCTTGATCGCGGCGTGCAGGGCCTTGATTTCCGCCATCATCTCATCGTCCACGTGCAGACGGCCGGCGGTATCGACGATCAACACATCCAAAAATTGACGCTTGGCGGCATCGATGGCCCGGTTAACAATATCGACAGGCTGTTCCGAAGCCTCGCTGTCGAAGAACTTCAGACCCAGATCGTCCGCCAGGGTTTGCAGCTGTTTGATCGCCGCCGGTCGGTAGACATCCACGCTGACCACCCCGACCCGCTTCTTTTTCTTTTCCTTTAAATGCCTGCCCAGCTTAGCGACCGTCGTCGTTTTACCGGCACCCTGCAAGCCGGCCATCAAAATCAGCGCCGGCGGATTGGTGCGCAGATTCAGCTCTTCGTTGGCGGAGCCCATCACTCGCACCAACTCGCCCTGCACCACTTTGATCAGGGCTTGACCCGGCGTCAAACTGGCCTGAACTTCTTGACCAAGCGCGCGTTCCGTTACCTGCTCTATAAAACTGGTCACCACCGGCAGAGCGACGTCAGCCTCCAGCAAGGCCATCCGCACTTCCCGCATGGTGTCCTGGATATTAGCCTCGGTCAGGCGACCCTGACCCTTGATTTTCTTGAGCGCACCGCTCAGGCGATCGGATAAATTGTCAAACATAGCTGCGTCTTTATAGTTCTGAAGTCCCGGTGATGATCCGCCATAACAATCGATTACGACAATCAGGCCGCTTAGTTTAACATAAGCGCTTCGCAACGCCTTTCGATTCTTCCGGTCATGTACCTTAGCACCGCCATCGGCATTTTATCGATTTTGACCTACGTGCTCGCTGGCGCGGGGATCGCTCGAGAAATTCTTGCCACCCAAAATCAATCCTCGACCCCGATCAGATTGGCCTGGGCCGCCGCCGCCTTGCACAGCGCTCATACCTTTCTCAATATCCACGAAAGAAGCGGTTTCACATTCGGTTTTTTCAATACCGCATCGTTCACCGCGCTCGTCGTGGCATGGCTGCTGTTGTTCGCCGCGCTCGATAAGCCGGTGGCAAAACTCGGGGTACTGGTATTTCCGGTAGCGGCATTGCTTCTGGCCGCCAATGTCGCTTATCCGAGTAGACCGCATCCGCTCGCCCATCACGACTGGCAGTTGACCGCCCACATCCTGACGTCGATTTTGGCCTTCGGTTTGTTGAATATCGCCGCGGTGCAAGCCATTTTGCTGGCGATTCAAGAACAGCAACTGCGCCATCATCACCCCAAGCAATTCATGTTGGCACTGCCGCCCCTGCAGGCCATGGAATCGCTATTGTTTCAAATGATCGCCACCGGCCTGGTGTTTTTGACGATTTCCTTGCTGACCGGCTTTCTGTTTATCGATGATTTGTTCGCACAACATTTGGCGCACAAAACCGTCTTATCGATATTGGCCTGGCTGATATTTTCGGCACTATTGTTCGGCCGCCTCCGCTATGGTTGGCGCGGCCAAAGCGCGGTGCAATGGACATTGATCGGCTTTACCTCGCTGCTGCTGGCCTATTTCGGCAGCAAACTGGTGCTGGAACTGATTCTGAAGAAGATCTAAGGCGGGGTCGCTGCCGGCGGATCGCCAGACGCGACG
>NZ_JBYMAP010000029.1:0-26787 GCF_057766305.1 Methylomonas sp. BG-2
CCATTTCCGCGAACAGCCGAAGCTGATAGTCGAGGTGCTGTCCGACTCGACCGCTAAATTCGACCGCGAGGACAAACGCGGCTACTACCAAGCGCTGGAAAGCCTACAGGAATATGTGCTGGTGGCGCAGAGCTGCATGGACGTGCGCGTTTACCGGCGCGCGGCCGACGGCTGGGACATGGCGATCTACACCGACGGCGCGACAATCCCGCTACCCTCGCTGGACCTGAACATCGCCATCGAACGGATTTACGAAGCGGTTTGGGAATGACCAGGCCACATGCGTTTTGACGATGGGCGCGTCGATTGAGCTAAAAATACGATGATTGCGAGCCGCGGGCCTATCGGTTTTTTACTATCGTATGCTGGCTGTTGTTCTATTTGGCGCCGTTGGATTCGGCCTCGTCTTCCGCAGGCGTGGCAACTTTGATACCGCCAGCGCTTTGATGCTCGGCCACCACGGTCCCTCCCGCATCGCCGCCGCCACCGAACCAGGCGATTGCTGTGTGGATGGCCGCGCCGCCGATAAACAAATGGAGCAGCACCATCAGCAATAAACCCGCTTTTATCGGATGTTTCATGTTCGGATTCCTTCCAGACCTGTAGTTCTTCAATACTGGTGATTTGTAACTCGGTAAATCTAACAAACCCCGCCAGATTTCGATATGCGATGTATTGCCGCACCCGGCAAAAATGCCGAATCACCGGCGTTCCGCCGGCCCGTCGCTATAACCCGTATTTACGCCGCTTGCGCCAGAAGGTGGCCCGGCTCATGCCGGCGTAGCGGGCCGCTTGTTCCAAGTTGCCGCCACCCTGGGCCAGGGCTTCGCGGATCAACGCGACTTCGTCGCCGGCGCGAGCTGCGGTCCGACCGGCGAGCGGCGGGTTGGCCGCCGCGCCCAACGGTTCGCGGAACTCGGGCGGCAAGTCTTCCAACCGCATTTCGCCGCCCCGCCCCACCGCGAATGCGTATTCGACGACATTCTGCAATTCCCGGACGTTACCGGGCCAGGGGTAATCTAGCAGCAAGCGCATCGCTTCCGGCGCGATGGCATCGATCCGGCGCCGGCCTTGCAGATTGTGGCGTTCAATTAAATGCCACAGCAACAGACCGATGTCCTGGCGGCGATCGCGCAACGGCGGCAGATAAATCGGCACCACCCGCAAGCGGTACATCAAATCTTCGCGGAAGCGGCCGGCCTTGACTTCCTCGCGCAACGAGCGGTGAGTGGCGGCAATGATGCGCACGTCCACGCTGACCGCCGCGTCGCCGCCAACCGGGATGAAATTGCGCTCCTGTAACACCCGCAGCAGCTTGGCTTGCAACTCAAGCGGCAATTCCGCGACTTCGTCCAAAAACAGCGTGCCGCCGTTGGCGCGCTGAAACAAGCCGATGTGATGGCGCACCGCGCCGGTAAACGCGCCCTTGACGTGGCCGAACAGTTCGCTCTCCAGCAAGCTGGGCGTCAGCGCCGCGCAGTTGATCGCCAGAAACGGCTGGAAATGGCGGGGGCTTTCCAAATGCAAGGCGTGGGCGACGATTTCCTTGCCGGTTCCCGATTCGCCGCGAATCAGTACCGTCACTTCGGTTTCGGCGACGTTACGGATAATGGCGATCGCTTCCCGCATCAACGGATCGCGGGTCAGGATGCCGTGGAAACTGTCGTGGTCGCCGACGCTGGCCGGCTGGGGATCGGTTTGCGGGCGAACGATTTCCAGCGCTCCGACAAACACGCCGTTACCGTCGAAAAACGCCCGCGCGGTGCGATAGCACGCCAACGTGGCGCCGTTAGGCAGGTGAACGTTCAATCCCTGCGCCTTGATGATGCGCAGTTCCGCCAAGTTGCAGGGATCGCCTTCGGCGTCGCAATGCAGCACGGTGTGACAGGGTTGGCCCAGCGCGGCTTCGGCGCCGATGCCGAACAGCTTTTCGGCGCTCTTGCTCCAAAACAGGATCTGGCTATCGGCATCGACAATAAACACCGCGCCGCTGTCGGCCAGATCGCTGAGCACCTCGATCACCGGCTCGGCGCCGGCCCGGTAAAGCCAAGTCTTAAACAATGCGGATGAGAACGGCATGAGCGCTCCAGACAGTTGTTTCAAAAATGTTTCAAGCGTATCAACATTGTTTCAATGTTTCATCATGAAACAAGCATCCTCAAGCCCCTTTCCGTTTACATCGACTAAAATCAAACACTTAGCTAATCTCGATTCAATACAGGCTATTGGCACGGCTCTTGATAGCGTATTGACAACCTTTACCCGATTCAATCAAGCAGGAGAATGACGATGCTATTCCGCCAACTCTTCGAACCCGAAACCTCGACCTATACCTATTTGCTCGGCTGCGAACGCACCCGCCGCGCCTGTCTGATCGATCCGGTCGCCTCGGAAGTACCCACCTATATCGACTTGCTGAACGAATTGAGTCTGAAACTGGTGTACACGATGGAAACCCACGTCCACGCCGACCACATCACCGGCGCCGGCCGCTTGCGAGAACTGCTCGGCAGCAAAAGCGTCGTGCATCGCGACGCCGGCGCGATGTGCGCCGACTTGCTGGTCACCGGCGGCGTGCCGCTGCAAATCGGCGACTTGGAGTTCGAAGTCCGCCATACGCCGGGCCATACCGCCGGCTGCGTATCCTACGTCATGAGCGACCGGGTATTCACCGGCGACGCGCTGCTGATCGGCGGCAGCGGCCGGAGCGACTTTCAGCAAGGCGACGCCGGCCAGCTCTACGACAGCATCACCGGCCAACTGTTTACGTTGGCCCCGGACACGCTGGTGTATCCGGGCCACGACTATCAAGGCAACACGGTCTCGACCATCAAGCAAGAGATGGCGAAAAACCCGCGCATCGGCCAAGGCCGTAGCCGCGAGGAATTCATCGCGATCATGGCGGAACTGAAACTGGCCTACCCGCGCTTTATCGACCAAGCCTTGCCGGCCAACCAGTCCTGCGGCATGACCGGCGCCGGAGCCTAAGCCATGATCACGGCCTTCGCGTTGGCGATTGCGATCGGCTTGCTGCTGGGCCTGCTGGGCGGCGGCGGCTCGATTCTGACCGTGCCGGTGCTGGTCTATTTGCTGCACGTCGCGCCGAAAACCGCCATCGCCACCTCCTTCGTCGTGGTCGGCATCTCCAGCCTGATGGCCTTGATTCCGCACGCCCGCCGCGGCCATGTGTGCTGGAAAAGCGCGCTGGCCTTCGGCGTCGCCGGCATGCTGGGCGCCTTCGGCGGCGGCCGGCTGGCCGGCCAGTTTTCCGGCGATCTGCTGATGGCCTTGTTTGGTCTGGTCACGCTGTTAACGGCCTTGGCGATGATCGCCAACAAACGGCCGCCGCAACCCGGTGAAGCGGTCGGCGGCGGCCTGTGTCCGCTGAATACGCCCTACCCGCGCTTGTTGTTCGACGGTTTGTTGGTCGGTGGTTTAACCGGCTTGGTCGGCGTCGGCGGCGGCTTTTTGATCGTGCCGGCGCTGGTGTTGCTGGTGGATTTGCCGATGGCCGCCGCGATCGGCACCTCGCTGCTGATCATCGTCATCAACGCCGTGGCCGGCTTGGCCGGTTACAGCAATCACGTGGCGCTGGATTTGACGTTGACCTTGACGTTCACAGGCGGCGCGGTGGTCGGCAGTCTGCTCGGCGGCTGGCTGTCCAACTATCTGAGTCCGGCGGCCTTGAGGCGCGGTTTCGGTTGGTTCGTGCTGCTGGTGGCCGGGTACGTGCTGTCCAACGCCGTGACCGCCGAACTGTGGAGCGAATTGCAGGACCTGATAGCCGATCGCGCGCAATTCAACCGCTTGCTGGCCGGCACCGCCATTTTGCTGACCTTGCTGTTGATCGGCGGTCGAATTCATCGCCGTCCGCCCGGTTCGCCGCCGCTAAAGCGGCCGCTCACGCATTAATCGAGTCGCGCTCGACCGCAAACGGCACCGACCCAGGGACGGCCGCCGCGCCGGAATCGCCGGGCGGACAATAACGATAACCAGGGTTCGAGGGGGGAATATGTCTCAAACGTTCAGCCGCGCGCGTCGGCATTTTTTCGCGCAAACCGGGGCCGGTGTACTGGCTTGGGCCGCGATGCCCGGCTTGGCACGGGCGATGGAAGGCATGGGCGACATGCCGAAAACGCCGCCGCGCAAGGCTTCGGTGAGTTTTCACCCGGATGTCGAACTCGATCTAATCTGCCAGCCAGCAACTCAAGCGATATTGCCCGGCCAGCCGACTCGGGTGTTGAAGTACGTTGGCAAACTGCTCAAGGGCCCCGCCGGCACGTTGACCGAATTGCCGGATTCATACCTGGGACCGCTGTTACGCTTCGAAACCGGCCAAAAAATCCGCATCAATCTGCGCAATCGCCTACACGGACCAACCATTACCCATTGGCACGGCTTGCACGTGCCGGCCGAGATGGACGGCCATCCGCTCTACCAAATCGCCAGCGGCGAAACCTACGTCTACGAATTCGAGATGCGCAACCGGGCCGGCATGAACCTGTATCATCCGCACACGCACAACTTGACCGGCAAGCATGTCTACCAAGGCCTGGCCGGCGCCATTCTGGTGAACGACCCCGAGGAACGCCGCCTGGGGCTGCCGGACGGCGAGTACGAAATACCGATCGTGATCCAGGACCGCCGTTTCGACGCGGAAAACCAGCTGGTCTACGCCGGCCACATGCGCGACCGGATGATGGGATTTTACGGCGACCGGATTCTGGTCAACGGCCGCCCTGATTTTCAGCTCGACGCCGCCGCTCGGGCTTACCGTTTCCGCGTCCTCAACGGCTCAACGGCGCGCATCTACAAACTGGCTTGGGACGACGCCAGCCCCGTCACCGTCATCGGTTGTGACGGCGGTTTGCTGGAAACGCCGATCGACAAAGCTTACGTGATGCTGGCGCCCGGCGAACGTATCGATGTCTGGGCGGATTTCAGCGGGCGTAAAGTCGGAACGCGGTTAACGATGCGCAGCCGTTCTTTTTCCGGGGTATTGCCGGGGATGGCCGAGCGAATGATGGGCGGCATGCTCGGCTCGGCGCTGCCGGTTGGCGGCGATTACCCGATTTTTCAAGTGCGGATAACACGCCCGGCCGGCGACAGTCCGGCATTACCCCACAAATTGTCTACTATTAAGCGCTATCGGCCGACCGATACCGCCAATCCGCGACAACCCATCCCGATCGGCATCTCGGAGGGTCCGATGCGCATGGTGTTAAACGGTAGGCCTTACGCATTCAACGACATTCAGCCCGGCGAACGCATCAAGGTCGACACCTTGCAAACCCTGGAGATTTTTCATGCCCACGGCGACGGACACGGCGGAATGGGCCGGGGCGGGATGATGGGCATGGGGCGGCACGGCATGGGCGGCAATAGCGGCATGATGATGGCGATGGCCCATCCCATCCATTTGCATGGTCAGCCATTCCAAATTCTCGAGCGCGACCAAACGGCCGGTGAAAGCGCCGGTTACGCGTCGGTCAAGGACGGCTTTGTCGATAACGGCTGGAAAGATACCGTGCTGGTCATGCCGGGCGAACGAATCAAACTGATCAAGCCGTTTCAGGATTTCAAGGGCTTGTTCATGTACCACTGCCACAACCTGGAACACGAAGACCTGGGGATGATGCGCGACTTCCTGGTGGAGTAGCGCCTTACCCTAGGTGATGGAGGATCGAATCATGTCCGTGGAAAAAGTACAACTCGACATTGGCGGCATGCACTGCGGCGGTTGCGAAGCGGCGATCGCCGAGATTCTGCAGGCCCTGCCCGGCGTCCAGGTCGACGCGGTCAGTTACGCGGAACACTATGCCAAGTTCAGCTACGACAACCGCTTGATGGATCTGCGCCGCGTGCAAGCCGCGCTGGCGGCGCGCGGCTATCAAGCCAATCCCAGGCCCGCCGGCACCGAAATCGGTCGTGTTTGGGGCGTGCTGGCGTTTGTATTGCTTTTGGTTGGCGTCGGCGGCGTGACCTTTTGGGGGAAAAGCCTGATGCCGGAGGTGATGCGACAAATCGGACCGCACATGGATCACGGCCTGCTGCTGGGCCTGGGCTTTTTAACCGGCTTTCACTGTATCGGGATGTGCGGCGGCTTTGTGGTCGGCTATACCGACCCCACGAGAGGCAAGTTTCGGCAAGCGCTGTCGCACTTGGTCTACGGACTGGGTAAAACCGCTTCCTATGCCGTGATCGGCGCCGGATTCGGCTTGCTGGGCGGCTTGATCGCGATTACGCCGACGATGCGCGCCGTCGCCGCGCTGGCGGCCAGTCTGTTCTTGGTGCTGTACGGCCTGAAAATGCTGAATGTTTTCGGTTGGTTGCGGCATTTTGGTTTACGCGGCCCGGCCGCGTTGAACCGGCAAGTCCGCGAGGGCTTGCGGCGGCCGCGCGGGCCGCTGGCGACCGGCCTGTTAACCGGATTGTTGCTGGGCTGCGGACCGCTGCAAGCCATGTACGTGATGGCGGCCGGCAGCGGCGATCCGATGCAAGGCGCGACGATTTTGACCTTGTTCGGTCTCGGCACCCTGCCGCCATTGTTGGGTTTCGGCCTGTTCGCGACACTGTTGCCGGCCGGCGCGATGCGGCAGTTGGTCAAGGTGTCGGCGCTGTTGCTGCTCACGATGGGGGTGATGATGGGCATGCGCGGCATGAAAATGCTGAACGCGGTTCCTGCCGACCCGGCCTCGGCCATGCACGGCCAAATGCACTGAGGAAAGCCGCATGCAACCGCAACGTTTCGACCCATGGTACGAAAGCAACAAGATCAAGGCCGACCAAATCGGCAACCTGCTGATCGAAGCCTTTCATTATCTGGCCCTGTTCGTGATCGGCGCCAGCATCGTCTGGTCGGCGGTGGTGGCCTACGGCGGCATGATGCTGCAAGGCCACGCCACGATAGGCGACATCTTGCTGCTGTTCATTTATCTGGAATTGGGCGCGATGGTCGGCATTTACTTCAAAACCAATCTGATGCCGGTGCGTTGCTTGATTTACATCGCGATCACTGCGTTGGCCCGCTTGTTGATCGGCGATATTCAAGCCCACCATCAGGCCGGCCCCGGGATTTTAATGATTGCCGGCGCCATTCTGATGCTGGCAATCGCCACCCGCATCATCCGCAAACCCGCCGACGACCACTAACGGCACGGAACCACGGAGCCAAACTCATGCAAAACGCCAAACCCATGCCACCCAACCTACCCCGCGCCGGATTGTTGCGCTGGGAAATCGGCTTCGCGCTGCTGATCAAACTACTGTTCTTGATCGGCCTGTGGTTTTTACTGTTCCGCTGGCTGGACCGTCCGACCGGTCCGCCGGACATTGCCGCCCGGCTGGCCCTGCCCGCCGCGGCGCCGGCAACGCTTTCCACCTCAACCGTAAAGGAGTCCCACCATGTTCGGTGACGATATTGTTATGCTGTCCCGCATGCAGTTCGGTCTGACCGCGCTGTACCACTTTCTGTTCGTGCCGCTGACGCTGGGCATGACCTTTATTCTCGGCATCATGGAATCGGTGTACGTGATGACCGGCAAGGAAGTCTATAAAGATATGACCCGCTATTGGGGCAAACTGTTCGGCATCAACTTCGCGATGGGGGTGACGACCGGTCTGACGCTGGAATTCCAGTTCGGCACCAACTGGTCGTACTATTCCCACTATGTCGGCGATATTTTCGGCCCGTTGCTGGCCAGCGAAGGCTGGATGGCGTTCTTTCTGGAATCGACCTTCGTCGGCCTGTTTTTCTTCGGCTGGGACAAATTGTCTAAAGTCCAGCATTTGGCGGTAACCTGGCTATTGGCGATCGGCACCAACGTATCGGCGCTGTGGATTTTGATCGCCAACGGCTGGATGCAGTACCCGGTCGGCGCGGAATTCAACTATGAAACACTACGCATGGAAATGACCAGCTTCGCCGACGTGTTCTTCAATCCGGTCGCCCAGGTCAAATTCGTGCATACCGTGGCGGCCGGCTACGTGACCGGCTCGATGTTCGTGCTGGGCATCAGCTCCTGGTATTTGCTGAACAAGCGCGACATCGGCTTTGCCAGACGCTCGTTTTCAATCGCCTCCGCCTTCGGCTTGGCGTCCATTCTGTCGGTGATCGTACTCGGCGACGAGAGCGGTTACACCTCGGGCGAGACCCAAAAAATCAAGCTGGCGGCCATCGAAGCCGAATGGGATACCCACCCCGCGCCCGCCAGCTTCACGGTCTTTGGGTTTCCGGACCAGGAAACTCAGCACACCGATTACGCGATCAAGATTCCGTTCGTACTGGGTTTGATCGCCACCCGCTCGATAGACGAGGACGTCAAGGGGCTGAAAGACTTGCGCGCCGACAGCGCCGAGCGCATCAAACGCGGCATGGTGGCTTACGCCGAACTGCAAAAACTGCGCGGCGGCGACCTGAGCGCCAAAGCGGCCTTCGACGCGCACAAGGCCGACCTCGGTTACGGCCTGCTGCTGAAAAAGTACACCGAAAAGGTCGCGGACGCCACGCCGGCGATGATAGAACAGGCCGCCGACGACACCATCCCCCGGGTCGCACCGCTGTTCTGGACCTTCCGGATCATGGTCGCCTGCGGCTTTACGATGCTGTTCATCTTTGCCATGGCGTTCTACTACTGCGCAACCCGCGTCGCCGACCAAAAACGCTGGCTGATGCGGATGGCGCTTTGGTGCATTCCGCTGCCGTGGATCGCCGCCGAAACCGGCTGGTTCGTCGCCGAAGTCGGCCGCCAACCCTGGACCATTTCCGGCGTGCTTCCCACCCACCTGAGCGTGTCCAATCTCGAAGCTGGCCAGCTCTGGTTCAGTTTGGCCGGATTCGCGCTGTTCTATACCGTACTGCTGAATATCGAGATGTATCTGATGTTGAAGTATGTCCGGCTCGGGCCGAGCAGTCTGCATACCGGGCGCTATTGGTTCGAACGCGGCACCGTCGCGGCGCAGTAATCCAGCAGCCGTTTAATAGGAGAATAGGATGAAACTCATCTACCCAACCTTGCTGGCCCTGGCGTTTGCCGCCTCTGCCGGTCCCAGCCAAGCACAGCCACCGGCCAGTCCGGCCCGTTTGGACCAGGTCGCCGAACGCGGCGGTCACGTCATGCCGTTCGCATTGGACAAAACCCTGCACGTGTTCGAAAAAACCGAACACGGCGGTCTGCAGCAGGTGATTGCCAAGGACGCCAACGACGCCGAGCAGATCGGCCTGATCCGCCAACACTTGGCCGACATCAGCGCCGGCTTCCGCAACGGCGACTTTTCCAAACAGCGGCGCATACACGGCGACGACATGCCGGGTCTGGCGGAATTGGCCGCTGCGGCCGGCGCGGTGCGTTTTAATTACCGCGAGTTGCCCAACGGCGCCGAAATCGAATATTCGGCGGAACAGCCGGCCTTGGTCGATGCGATCCACCGCTTCTTCAGCGCTCAGCTCAGCGATCATGCCCGCCACGCGGTCGGCGGACCCGCCATGAAATGCGAGCAGGACGGACATGCCGGCCACATGCACGACAGGCACCACGGCCATCACGGCCACGGCGCGCCATCCACAAACCCACAGGAGTAAGCCATGTTCGATTACGAAACCATACGCGTCATTTGGTGGCTGTTCATCGGCGTCGTCGGCATCGCCTTCGCGCTGACCGAAGGCTTCGATTTCGGCGTCAGCACGCTGTTGCCCTTTGTCGGCCGCAGCGACGTCGAGCGCCGAGTCATCATCAACACTGTCGGCGCCACTTGGGAAGGCAACCAGGTTTGGTTGATCCTGCTGGGCGGCGCGGTGTTCGCGATCTGGCCGGCGGTTTACGCCACGCTGTTCTCCGGCCTTTACGCGGCCATGTTGCTGGTGCTGTTCTCGTTGTTTTTCCGGCCGGCCGGCTTCGACTACCGCGGCAAGATCGAAGACCCGGTCTGGCGCAACACCTGGGATTGGTGTTTATTCCTGGGCGGTACCCTGCCGCCGGTTTTGTTGGGCGTGCTGGTCGGCAACCTGATCCTGGGCCTGCCATTTCATCTGGACCAAGACCTGCGCACCTTCTATGACGGCACCTTCCTGGGCTTGCTGAGCCCGTTCGCATTGTTATGCGGCGTCACCGGCTTGTTGTTGACCACCTTCCACGGCGCGCTGTTCTTGAAATGGCGTAGCGAGGGCACGATTCATCATCGTTCGATACTCGCGGTCGAACTGCTCGGACCGCTGCTGCTGACCGCACTGTTGGCGGCGACGCTGTGGGTGTTCTTCGGCCTGGAACGCCCGGAAATCACGCAAATCGCGGCCGGCGACGCGCCGTCCAACCCGTTGCGCAAAACCGTGGTCGCGGCCGGTGCCGGCTGGTTCCAGCACTTCATGGCGCATCCGTGGATGTGGCTGGCGCCAGCGGCCGGTTTCGCCGGTGTGTTCGCCGCTTGGCTGCTGGGCAAGGGCGAATCGCGGGGCGCGGCGTTCTGGTTTAGCAGCTTGGGAATTGCCGGCATCGCGCTGACGGTTGGTTTCGGCCTATTCCCGTTCTTGCTGATTTCGTCCACCGCCCCCGGCTCCAGCTTGACGCTGTGGGACGCCAGTTCCAGTCACACCACCTTACTATGGGCATTCTGGATCACCGTGGTGTTTTTGCCGATCGTGCTGCTATATACCCGCTTCGTTTACAAGGTGATCTGGGGCAGCGTTACCGAGGAAACCATCTTGAACGATAGCCATACGCTTTACTGAACCGGAGACTGACTATGTGGTACTTTGCCTGGATACTCGGCGTCGGCTTCGCCGCCGCCTTTGCGATCATCAATGCGATGTGGCTGGAATCGGTCTGCGATATCGACCGACACGGCGTGGACGAATCCTGCGATCATCCGCGCCAACGCACCGACTGACAACCGCCCCGGCCGCGCCCGCGCGGCCGGATTTCTCAAGTTTGCGCGAGCGGCAACACCACCCGAAACGTTGATCCCCGCCCGAGTTCGCTAGCGACTTCCAGCCGTCCGCCGTGTTTTTTGACGATGTTTTGCGATACCGACAGACCTAGCCCCGTCCCCTTGCCGACCGGCTTGGTGGTGAAAAACGGCTCGAACAAACGGTTTAGGTGTTCGGGCGCAATGCCGTCGCCGGTATCGGCGATCTCCACCCACGCGTCGCTACCGATGACGCCGGTGCGAATGGTGATTTCTCCCTTGGTCTTGATGGCTTGGCCGGCGTTGATCAGCAGATTCATGAACACTTGGTTGAGCTGCGACGGCAGACAATAAATCGGCGGAACATCGCCGTATTGCTTGCTGACCGTGCAATGGTATTTGAGCTCGTTCCAAATGATATTGAGCGTCGAATCCAGGCCCTTGTGTAAGTCGGCCGTTTCCCACAGGTTTTCGTCGGCGTGGGAAAAGTCCTTCAAATCCTGGATGATTCCTCGAACTCGCGCCAAACCCTCCCGCGATTCGGCGATCAAATCGGGTATGTCGTTGCGTAAAAACGTTATATTCTTGGCTTGCTTCAGAGCGCGAGCCCGCGCCAACGCTTCGCTGTCGGGATGCTCATCCGCCAGCGCCGCGTCGCAGGCGTCGAACACGGTAAACAGATCGGCGATATAGTCGTTTAACGCGTTCAGGTTGGAATTGACGAAACCGATCGGGTTATTAATTTCATGTGCCACGCCGGCCGCCAACTGGCCGATCGCCGCCATTTTTTCCGATTGCAACAGTTGCAGATGCACCTGTTGATTTTCCTGTTGCCGGCGTTGCACCTCGGCCTCCAGAAAGGTATTTTGATTTTGCAGCCAATCCCTGGATTTTTTCAGCTCCAGATGAGTCCGCACCCTGGCCAACAAGATCGACAAGTGGCAGGGTTTGTTGATGTAATCGACCGCCCCCAGCTTAAGACCGCGTTCTTCGTCGCTACCGGAAGTCAACGCGGTGACGAAAATCACCGGTATCGCGGCGGTGACCGGATCGGCCTTCAAGCGTTCGATGACCTGATAGCCGTCCATGTCCGGCATCATCACGTCGAGCAGAATCAAGTCCGGAAATCCGCCGGTCCGGATTAGTTGCAAGGCCCGTTCGCCGGAATTGGCCACCAGCACATCATAATAGGGGGCCAAGGCCTGGCCGAACACGGTCAGATTCGTCGGATCGTCATCCACCAATAAAACGGTTGCGCCGGACGCGCCGTTGGGAGTTGCAATGTCCATCGGATCACTTCGTTGTTAAGCGGCAAAAGGCTAAAGGGAACGGCACATTGGCCGACAACCCAGTTCGGCAATGCAGTCCATAGTGTATTATCCGCACTTCAACCCAGAGAACCAACGTTAATCTATCCATGGCCATCCTAACCTGGAACAATCAGCTCAATGTCGGCATTCCATCGGTCGATGCCCAACATCGACGGCTGGTGGACATCCTTAACCAGCTTGACGAAGCGGTCGCGGTCGGCGAAGAGCCGCAGGCCATTTTGGATCTGGTGGCGGCCTTGATCGATTACACCGATTACCACTTCAAGCACGAAGAAGAACTGATGCGGCAAGCCGCCAACTTCCCGGCCGACGATTTTGAGCTGCATTGCCGGCAGCACCGCGAATTCGTGGCGACCGTGCAGGCCGAGCAACAAAAGGCCATCGTCGAACCCGACCGGGTCTCCAATGCCTTGCTGGAGTTTCTGGTCGGCTGGCTGTCGTCCCATATTCTGTATGCCGACAAGAAGATGGCTCAGGCCATTGACGACAATCACCCGGACAACCCGGACACATTGAAGCGGCAACAGACCGACATCATGCAAAGCAACCTGTATTCGGCGCTACGGGAAAGCGAGTCCCGCTTTCGGGCGCTGGCCGACCTGCTGCCGGCGCTGATCTGGATCACCAACGCCCAGCACATTCCGATTTTCTGCAATCGCTATTGGCTGGAAACCTTGGGCTTGGCGAAAACCGAGCTGAACCTGGAAAACTGGATGCAATTGATCGACGCACAAGACCGAGCCAGAGTCAGGCAAAGCTATTTGCAGGCGGCCGTCGATTTACAAGCGGCGCGGATCGAATACCGGTTGGTCCCCCCCGGCAAACCGCCCATCTGGGTATTGGAAACAGCGGTTCCTCGGCTGCGCGGTAACGGCCGTTTCGCCGGTTTGATGGGCTGCGGCATGGACATCAGCGTGCAAAAACAAGCCGAAACGGCGTTGGAAGGCTTGGTCGAACAGCGCACCCAAGAGCTGCGGGTCGCCAACGAAAAGCTGCAAATCGAGAAAAACCAGGAACGCCTGCTGAACCAACAACTTAAGGAAGCGCAAAGCCACTTGCTGCAATCGGAAAAAATGGCTTCGATCGGCCAGCTGGCGGCCGGCGTGGCCCATGAAATCAACAACCCGCTCGGCTATATTTACTCCAACCTGAACACACTCCGCCAGTATCTGCAAGACCTGCTGAAACTGAGCGAAGCCGGCGAACGCTTGGTCGGCCAATTGCCGGCCGATCATCCCGAAGCCCAAACACTGCGTAACTTGCAAAAATCGCTGGACCTGAACTTTATTAAAAGCGATTTACCGGATCTGGTCGCCGAAGCCATGGAAGGCGCGGTGCGCGCCAAGAAAATCGTCCAGGACTTGCGAGATTTCTCGCGTATTGATGCTCTGGAATTAGCGCCGTTCGACTTGGAAGCCGGGCTGGACGCCACGCTGAACATTATCAACAACGAGCTAAAATATAAGGCGGAAGTCGTCAAGGAATACGCCGGGCTCAAGCCCTTCCCCTGCGTCGGCGCCCAACTGAATCAAGTATTCATGAACCTGCTGGTCAACGCCGCGCAAGCCATCGACGACTTCGGCAAAATTACGATACGGACCGGCTATCAGGACGACGACTGGCTGTGGGTAGAGATCGAGGACAGCGGCCATGGCATCCCGGCCGACATCCGCAATAAAATCTTCGATCCGTTTTTCACGACCAAACCGGTCGGCAAGGGAACAGGCTTGGGGCTATCGTTATCCTACAAGATCATTCAGGATCATCGCGGCCGTATCGAGCTGGAATCAACACCCGGACAGGGCAGCCGGTTTCGGGTGTGTCTACCCATCCACTAATCCGCCGCAGGCAAGGCAACGACCATGACCGACTCGACCGCCACCGAACCCGCCGCCGCGCCGATAAATTTGTTGTTCGTCGACGACGAGGCCAACATTCTGAAGGCCCTGCGGCGACTGTTTCGCGGCGGTGAATATCGGGTGGAAACCGCCGAAAGCGGCGCCGAAGGCCTGGAAGTTTTGGCCCGTCAGCCTATCGACTTGGTCATTTCGGACATGCGCATGCCGCAAATGGACGGTGCCGAATTCCTGACCCGCGTCGCCGAGCGCTGGCCGGACACGGTCCGTATTCTATTAACCGGCTACGCCGATCTGGAATCTACGGTGGCGGCGGTCAACAAGGGGCGGATTTATTGCTATTGCAGCAAGCCGTGGGAAGATAACGAACTGAAAATTCTGGTCAACAACGCCGTCGAGCAAAAGCGTCTGCGCGACGAACGCCAGCGTCTGTTCGCGATCATCAACCGCCAAAACGAGGACCTCAAGGACCTCAACGCTCATCTCGAGGAAAAAGTCGAGCATCGTACCGAACAATTACGGCTGTCGCTGCAAAAGCTGGATCAAGCCCACAATGCGTTGAAACGCCAATACGTCGACTCGGTAAAAGTCTTCGCCAAAATCGTCGAAATGCGACCCGGCATCAAGAGCGGCCATTCGTTGTTCATCGCCGAAAACGCCCGTCATGTCGCGCAACGCATGGGCTTGAGCTCCGACGAATCGCGCGACGTGCTGTACGCGGGCCTGTTGGCGCAGATCGGCAAAATGAGCTTGCCGGACGAATTGCTGCGGCAACCGCTACACCTGATGTCCAGCCACGATAAGAAGCGCTTCTTGCAGAACGGTCAGGAAGGTTTCAATCTGCTGCACGGCATCGACGCCTTGCAAAACGCCGCCGATATCATCCACCACCAATACGAACACTTCGACGGTTCCGGCGAGCCCAACTCACTCCATGGCCACGAAATTCCGCTGGGATCGCGCATCCTGGCGGTGGTCCGCGATTACATCTGCTTTCTGGACGGTTTTATCACCGGATCGGCGATGACGGTAGACCAAGCTAAAAGCCGGTTGCTGTTGCGCAAGCACAGCGACTACGATCCGGACGTGGTCGAAACCTTCTTACGCTTGTTGTCGGAAACCAGTATCGAGGACAAGCGGCCAATCATCGAAATTTCCTGGACTCAATTGCAAGCCGGCATGGAAGCCGCCGAGATCATCTGCAACGACGTTCTGTATCTGAAGAACACCATTCTGACCGCCGCTCAGGTGGACAGCATCCTGGACATGCGCAAACGCAGTAAAAACCTGGTGCTGCGCATCCGGGTTTAACCGGCGTCGCGCTTCAATTGACGCCGTAACGCTTGAACAGGTAACGCAGTTCTTCCAAGCCGTCTTCGATGGACCAAGTCACCGACTGCGATAATAGATCGAGCACGATAATCGCATTCACGGTGGCGTCCTGGCTGATCGCCGCCTTGAAGCGCCGCGTCAGGGCTCGATTGACGATCTGCAACTGCTGGTAAATGTCGGCCAGTTTGTCGAGCTCCCACGTCGCCTCTTGACCGTCCTTATGCAAAAAATACTGCGCGAGCAAAAACATTGAGGTGGTGCGATAAACCGTTTCCTCGGAACTGGCCAGCGGCAAATGAAAATGCGCCATCGGTTTTAGAAATTCGGTATGCGGACAAGGACTGGTCGCCATGATCAAACCGAGCAGGGAGCTCAACGCGCGTTGCAGCGTGGTTTCGCCACTGACGGTGCGCTCGGCGGTGACAACCCGCACCTTGACGCTGGTATAAGACACCAAGGCCCCGCACCAATCGATCAACGAAATCAAATTGACCGCCACCGGGCAAAACGGCGTGCGTTCGACCGCCAACGGGCAGTTTTCACACTGCTGGTAATCCAGCTTGGCCCAAAACGGCCGGGCGTCCGATGCCGGCGCGAGCAGGGTTTCGGAACCAGCGTCGATCTCCAGCAGCAATTCCCGAGAACTGCCGTCCTCGAAGGTCAAGGTATATCGAAAAAAGTTGTTTTGCTTGAACACGGCCGCGAAAACCCTAACTATCATTATATTATTGACGCAACGAGCCAACGACCCGCCTCCCCACGCCGATGAACGCCCAACCCGCCAGCATCCTGATCGTCGACGACGAACCCAACATCCTAAAAGCCCTGACCCGGCTGTTGCGCCACTACCAGGTCTTCTCCGCCGACAGCGGCGAGGAGGCTCTGCTGCTCGCGAGCAAGCAAGCGTTCGATCTGGTGATCAGCGATTACCGAATGCCGGGCATGGATGGTATCAGTTTTTTAATGAAATTCATGGTTCTACAGCCGGACGCGGTTAGATTGATCCTGACCGGTTACGCCGACTTGGAAGCCACGCAACAGGCCATTAACGAAATCGGGGTGTTCCGGTTCCTGAACAAACCCTGGAACAACCACGAAATCGTCAACGCCGTTGAAAAAGGTCTGGAATTGAAACGGGTGTTGTTGGAAAACCGGCGACTGGCCGATCAGGTCCGCGTGCAACAAACCCGCCTCGACCAGCAGGCGGCGATTTTGCGCGCCCTGGAAGCGGAAGAGCCCGGCATCACCAAAGTCAATTGGGGGCCCGACGGTTCGATTATTATCGACCCCGCCGACCTGGACGACGACGATCCGCTCAACGACTGGAAGCGCTGAGCTTTGCCGTTCATTCCGGGTCCGACGCCAAACCATTCCCCCAATCCAACCATTCCGGACGAGGCTGCCAATTGGCCACCCAATCCGCCAAACGCGCGGCGGGAATGGGTCTGGCGATACAAAACCCCTGCGCCTGTTCGCAACGCAGTTTCAACAACTGTAAGCCCTGCTCGATACTCTCCACGCCTTCGGCCACCACCTGGCGGCGAAAGCTGCCGGACAGGTTGATGATGCCCTCGACAATCGCCAAGTCCTCGGGATCGTGCAAAATGTCGCGGATAAAGGATTGATCGATCTTCAACACTTCGGCCGGAAGCGCCTTCAAATAGGTCAACGACGAGTAGCCGGTACCGAAATCGTCGAGCGCGAACGTCACTCCCATGGCCTGGCATTCGCGCATGACCTCGTAAACCCGGCCGATGTCGGCGAGCGCGGCGGTCTCCAGAATTTCCAATTCCAGACAAGAAGCCGGCACGTTGGGGTGGTCGTTCAAATGCGCCGCCAAGCGGCTGGTGAAATCCTCGCGCAGCAAATGCCGTGGCGCGATATTGATGCCGATTTTGATCGTCAAGCCGCTTCGCCGCCAATCGTCCAGATGATCCAGCACACTGCCCAACACCCAATCGCCAATCTCGACGATCAAATCGCTGTTTTCGGCGACCGGCAGAAACTCCAGGGGCAATAACAGCCCGCGTTGCGGATGGCGCCAGCGGATTAAGGCCTCGGCGCCGAGCACCTTGCCGGTGCGCATATTCACCTTGGGCTGAAAAAACAACTCGAACTCTTGGTTGCGCAAGGCTCGTTCGACGTCGGCCAACGCTCTGCCCCGTTCGTGGGCGGCTTTATCCGACTCGGGATCGAACAAATTGTGACGGTTCTTGCCGGCGTGTTTCGCGCCGTACATGGCTTGATCGGCATGCCGCAGCAAGGTATCGGCATCGGCGTCGTCTTCCGGAAACAACGTGAATCCGATACTGGCCGACACCCTTAGCTCCAGATTGTCGATCAAAAACGGCCGGGCCACCGAGGCCAAAACCCGCTGTAAAATCGTTTCGCATTCGTCGCGATCGGATAACTCCAGCAACAGCAAAACAAACTCGTCGCCGCCGATCCGCGCCACGGTATCGCCCGCGCGCAGGCATTCGGTGATGCGCCGGGCAATCGCAATCAACATTTGGTCGCCCAATTCGTGGCCGTAACTGTCGTTGATCGGCTTGAATCCGTCCAGGTCCAAATAGCAAACCGCCATCTGCCGCCCCGAACGCCGCGTCTGGGCAATCCCCTGAGTCAACCTGTCCACCAGCAGCAAGCGATTGGGAATCCCGGTCAACGGATCGAAATGAGCAATTTGCTCCAGATCGTGTTCGTGATTTTTCAACTGGGTAATGTCGGCAAACAGGCCGATGAAATGGTGAATCGCGCCATTCTGATCGCGTACCACCGAAATCGAACTGAGTACCGCGTAATGCCGGCCGCTCTTGTGGCGATTCCACAGTTCGCCATGCCAATAGTTTTGTTCCAACAGAGTCTGCCACATCGTGTCGTAAAATTCGGCCGGCTGGCGGCCGGATTTCAGGACCCGAGGGTTCAGTCCCAACACCTCGTCGCGCTGATAACCGGTGATTCGGGTAAACGATGCATTGACATCCAGAATCAGATTCTCGGCATTGCTAATCACGATGCCGTCGTGCGTGTGGGCGAACACGCTGGCGGCCAGGCGCTGCTCGGTCTCCCGCGCCAGCAGCGCCATCCGCAAGCGCTCCCGTTCCAGCAAATTATGGATCCGCAGCCGGGCGATATTGATGTCGATGGGCTTGGTCAAGTAGTCGGTGGCGCCCAGGGCCAGCCCGGCCATTTCGGTGTTTTTCTCGTTAAGGGCGGTCACGAAAATGATGGGAATGTCCTTTAAACTGGCATCCGCCTTAAAACGCCGGCAGGTCTCGAAACCGTCCATGTCGGGCATCATAATGTCCAGCAACACCAAATCGGGCGGATCGTCCTGGGCCAGCGCCAAGCCTTTCGCGCCGGACGTGGCGATTTGAACGGAATATTCGTCCTGCAATGCCATTCCCAACAGCGCCAAATTGGCCGGGGTATCGTCGATCGCGAGAATTTTCAGTTGACGTTCGTTCATAGCGGCCCGACACCCGTTGAATTTTCGGCGCGTAATGCCCGTAGCTGGACCAGCGCCCTATCGAAACTCATGTCGTTGATCGCCTGCCCCACCGCCAGAAACCGATTTTGCAGCGGACTGCCTTGCAGCAATTGCTGCAAGGTCTGATATTTGCCGACCGCGTTGAACAGATTTTTTTCCAATAGTACGTCCAGTTCATCCAGCAAGGCCGCAATCCGCTCCGAGTCCAGATGCGCGGCGGCCGCGGATAAGGTCGATGGCGCTTCGGCGGCGTGCCATCCGGGCAAAAACCGGGCGAGTTGGCCGGTCAACGCCTTCAGCTCCAAGGGCTTGACCAGAACGGCGTCCATGCCGGCATCCAGACAACGCTGCCGATCTTCGGCAAAGGCATGGCCGGTCAACGCCACGACCGGCACGCGCCGCCCGCCGTCGTCAGCTTCCCGTTGCCGCAGGCGCCGGGTCGCTTCGTAGCCGTCCATGTCCGGCATCCGGCAATCCATCAACACCAGATCGACCAACTGTTCGGCCAACACCGTCAGCGCCCGGCGACCGTCCTCGACGCTGATCAGCCTGACCGGCTGATCGGCCAGCATCGCTTCAACCACCACCCGATTGGTTTTATCGTCGTCAACGATCAGGATGCACGGCACTCGGCCATCCGTCGACGCGACGATTCGTCGGCAGGCGTCCACGGCAGACCGCGCCGGCTCGGATGCCGGCTCCACCGCCGTCGGCTCGCCGCGCACCCGAAACCAAAAACGGGCGCCGGCACCGGCCACGCTGTCCACGCCGGCGCAACCGCGCATCAATTCAGCGAAACGCCGCACGATGGATAGCCCCAGCCCTGTACCGCCGTAACGCCGGGCAGCGCCGGCGTCGATCTGGGTGAACGGCTTGAACAACAGCGCTTGTTGCTCCGCCGGGATACCGATGCCGGTATCGCTGACCGAAAACTCCAATTCGGCGCCGCCGGCTTCGCCGGCCAATTCCCGGCCTTCGACCCGAATTTCGCCGTGCTCGGTAAATTTAATCGCGTTGCTCAGCAAATTCGACAGCATTTGCCGCAAGCGCACCGGATCGAGCAAGTAATGCCGGTCGGGTTCGGCCAGCCAATCGGCGTGTAACGACAAACCTTTTTGGCGGGCGCTCTCGGCGTAAAGCTGCCGCGTTTCCTCGATAATGGTGGCCGGCGCGACCGCGACTTCCACCAATTCCAGCTTACTGGCTTCGATTTTGGACAGATCGAGGATATCGTTCAAAAGGGCCAGCAGGGTCTGGCCGGAGTTCAGTATGGTTTGGGCATACTCCCGATGCTTTTCCGGATTGCCGCCAGGCAGACTCAACAATTGGGCCATGCCCAGGATGCCGTTCAGCGGCGTGCGGATTTCGTGCGACATCGTCGCCAAAAAATTGCTTTTGGCCCGGTTGGCGGTTTCGGCGACGCGAGTCTTGATCTCGTTGTTTAGGATCAGGGCCATATGCGAAAGAAAGGGTTGCAGGTAGTCGCGCATTTGCGCCGATCCGAGCAAATCGGTCATTTTGACGACGCCAATCAGCTCCTTGCCGACCAGCAGCGGCATCACCCAAGTGCAGGCCACCGGTATCTCGGTCCCGCGCAACAAGGTATGGCGACTATCGGTGGCGGACTCGATGAAACGCCGGCTGCCAAAGGCCTCGGCAACCAGCGGATCTTCGACCTCGGTCAACACCCGACGTTCGCCGAACAAATTGGCGTAATGCAGCTTGCCTTCGTCGAGATAGTAAATTTCGACGTTGCTGCCGCCCAAGGTGCCGCACAAGGCCGCCATCCAACTTTCCAGCAAGCTCTCGACACCGGCCACGGTATTCAGCAATTCGACCATGTGCAACACCAGATACAAATTGGCTTTTTCTTCGGATAATTTGCGGACCCGCGCCTCCAGACGCTCGATGCGCTGCCGCAGATGGCGAGGATCGGCCGCCGCTGTCATGATTCCTCGGCTAAACGGCGTTGTATCGCATCGGCCAATACCGCCTCCAGATGCGCCAAATCGACGTCCCGCCATTGCAACGGCAAATCGACAAAACGGGCGGCGGCCTCGGCGGCCGTGGAGAAGTCGCCGTTGCACGGGGTGCGCAAGGCCAGAATGTATTTGTGGCTGCTGTGGAAGATTTCCCGGACTACGTCCAATTTGCTACCGAAACAGGCGGTAATCATCGGTTCCCAAGTCAGCGCCCAGTCTTCGACCAGAAAATACGCGCCCTTCTCCAATTCTTGCATGAATGCCTCGTAGCCAAGCAGCATGACGATGCAATTCTGGCCATGCGTCCGGCAGGTGTGGTGCTCATCCAGGAAATGTTCCATCAACGGATGACAACCGCCGTAAAACACCACGGTTTTTTCGCCGGCCTGCTCGCGTTCGGTCAAAGCCTGATTCAATTCGGCGGACAGGCGGTTGAGATAATTGTGTAGCGCCGAATCCAAAAAATGAGTTTGCACGTTCCACTGGTTTTTTTCGATCAGCAGATTCACTTCCTTGCGTAGGATACCGCAACCGACCATGGTCAGCGGCGGCGAGTCTTGCTTGAGCTCGAAGCTTTTCATTCCAGCCTCCCGTATTCGAAAGCGGCATCGACCATCGCGCGGATGTTAGCTGCCGGCACCGCCAGCGGCATGATGCCGTTGCCGAACAAAAAATGGCCGCCGGGCTTGCCGATCTCGACGATGTGCTTGACCTCGGCGCGCGTCTGCTCGGGCGTCCAGTGAATCATTTTAATGTCGTCGATAACGCCGCAGGTTAGGCCGCGCGTGCCGATCAGCCGTTTGGCTTCCGCCAGATCGGCCAATGGACTGATATAGTGCGCGTGGATGTCCAACTCGTCGAACACCAGCCCGATGACCTCGTTAAACGGCGCCATGCCGCAGTAATACACCACGTTTTCCACGCCGTCGCGCAAATCCTGTTTCATCCACGGCAACACCAGGTTTGCAATCTGTTTGCGGCTGACAAAGGCGGGCGATCCGAACGGCGTCGAGTACACCAGCACGTTGGCCCCCGCGGCGCGCAACGCGGCGATCTGCTGGCGAAAGAACGCCGAGCATTTGCGCAGCAACTCGTCGCGCAGATCGAAAGGCCCGAGTAAAAACAACTCCATCCACTTGTCCATTCCCATCAAAATGGCCGGTAAGGTGGTCGAAGCGGTGACGTACGCGCAAATCGGGTGGGTGGCGCCGACCTCAGCGCGCAAGATTCTTAAACAATCGGCCATGGATTGCCAGGCCGGCAATTGGGTGATGTCGGCCGGCACCTCGAACTTGGCGATGTCGTCCAACGCCTTGATCACGAAATCGGCGACATTGGGGACGCCGTCGTCGGCGAACAATATTTCCCGGCATCCCAACAACTCGGCCTCCTTGCCGACGTAATGCAAACTCCAGACGTTGTCGTAGCCGTACAATTTCAACAGCCGTAACTGCGCCTCGGCCACCGCCGTGCCGTCGGCAAAATAGGCCTCCGAGCTCATGCCAAGCAGACCCGCGCCGTGGTCGAGCAAATTGCAAAACACCGGAATGCGCGGGGCCGGTGCGCCGGCGATTGCGGCGGCCAGAATTTGCAACGGCGTCATGGCTTCACCTCCCGAATCAAATCGACGATGACCTTGGCGGCGGTAACGCCGTCGGGCGCCCAGGCGTCGGCGCCGACCTTGACGTACAACGCCGGGTCGAAACGGTAAGGCGCGCCGCCGACCGCCAATTTAATCCGGTCTTCCAGGCCGCGTTCCTTCAACAAGGCCCGCACCCGCGAACTGCCTTTTTCACCGGTCGCGGTATGTACCATCATCGCGGAAATCGCAATCACCTGAGCGTCTTCCTCAACCGCCGTATCGACGAATTTTTCCGCGCTGACGTTGGTGCCCAAATCTACCACATCGACCATTAGCGACTTCAAGCAACCGCTGACGATGCGTTTGCCCAACGAATGCAGGTCGCCGTAGGCGGCGCCGATCACCACCCGGCCTATCATTTCCGGCGGTTTCCGGAATTTTTCCAGCATGCGTTCGGTCACGTCGGCGGCGATCTGCGCGGTCATGAAATGCTGAGCTAGATTGGCGTCCGGGTCTTTTTCGATGATTTCCATCATCTGTTCGACGGCCGGAATCACCAGCTTAAACACCACGTCCTCGGGGCTGATCCCCTGTTCCAACGCTTGATTGACGACGGCGAACGCCCCTTGCTTATCGGTTTCGAACACCGCTTCGTTGTAAGACTTGATGTAGGATTCCAAATCCATGATCGCTCCTAATTGGGGATCGGGCATAAACGCAAATGGTCGATAAACCGCGCTTCGTAAGCCGGCGAATCGCCCAGATTGACGACGCCGGCCCGCGCCAACACGGCCCCCAGCCGCGATTCGCCCCGAGCATCCAACAGCAGTTGCTCGCAGCCGGCCAATCCGGCGTTCGCCATCATTTTAGTGCGTTCCGCCGACAATGCCGGCAACAAACCCACCCGAACCGCGTGGCGCAAATCCAAATGCCGGCCGAAACTGCCGCAAATCCATAGCGCGGCCAATTCGCTGACCGCCAATCCGGCATCGGCCAGCAGTTGCGTCATCGCGGCGGCGGCCGATGCCTTGGCGCGCTGGAAAGCATCGATGTCGCTGGGAAAAATCGCGCTACGCGGCACGGCCGGATCGAGGCGAAAACCTTCGGCCGGCGGCGCTTCGGCAAACCGCCCGGAGGGCTTGAGCAGTTCGGCGTCCAACAACAACGCCACCGCGTCGATAAAGCCGCTGGCGCAGAAACCGCGCGCCGGCCGGTCGCCCAGGGTCCACCACTGCCAGCCGCGATCACCCTTGGTCACGCGGGCGATTGCGCCGGGCTCGGCCGACACGCCGTTGCGCAGGCCGACGCCTTCGAAGGCCGGTCCGCCCGGCACCGATGTAACCGTCAAACGCGCGCCGTCCCACAACGCGATTTCGGTATTAGTACCGAAGTCGGCCAACAACATCGGCGCGGTTTGTTCGGTGATGCCGGTGGCCAGCACATCGGCCAGCAAATCCGAACCGATAAAACCGGCCAGCGGCTGAACGATGCGAATATCCGCCGCCGGCGTGCGCCAGTCGCGGCGCCAAGCGTCAAGGTCGTTCGGCTGGCAGGCAATCGGACGCTGCCAGTTTTCCGGCCGGTACAGGGTGTCGCCGTCGCCGCCGCAAATCAGCGTCAGCATCGCGGTGTTGCCGACGATGACCGCTTTACCGAGTTGGGCCAGAATCGGCGTGATTTCGCCCAAATCCCGGCTCAGAATATCGCGGATACCGTCCATCACCGCGTCTCGGGCCAGCCGGCCAATTGGCCGATCCTCGCCGTCGCGGCTTTCCGCGTCCAGGCGAGTCAACACGTCCGCGCCGACGGCGACTTGCGGGTTGACGCCGAAGCGGCTGCCGATGCGCCGGCCGGACTGCCGGTCCCAGAACGACAAGCGGATATGAGTGGTGCCTAAATCGACCGCGACGCCGTAAATGCCGCCGCGAACCTCGGGATCGCCCGGCCAACGGCCGCCAAAGTCTTCGTCCAGCGCCAGCCAGATCGACGCCGGCGCCGGGTTATCCAAATACAGTTCGCCCGGTCCGCGCGGCCACAACTGACAGGCCAAGCGCACGCCGGCCTCCCGTTCCTCAATGGGAATTTTTTGATATTCGGCCAAGGTCGGCGGATTGAAGTCGCCGCTAACAATCCGTATCAAACAGGCGCCGCAAGTCCCCAAGCCGCCGCAGGCCGCGCGCACCCGGAGTCCGGTCGCGTCCAGCGCCTTCCGCACCGAAATATCGCCGGTCAGCGCCAACGTCAGCCGCTGATCGGCACTGGCGATCTCGACCGGCCAAACCGGCGGGTTTTCGATTAATGGATCCGCCAAATTGCTCTCCAGTGAATGACCGTGCACTTCCCCCGTCGGCCCGGCCCAGGACAATCTCGCTCGGACTTCGGCAACCGGCCGGGAAGTCAGGCGGGTACACAAGACCTTGAATAGCCGTTGACCGGCTTTCGACTCAACTATAGTCCGAAAACCGGCCCCCGACCGGCGAAACCCTCCCAGCGACCCGCCGGCGAACGACGGGTTCTCAAGAAAATATGTGGATTGCGCGGTGCTGATTCGTTTGATCCAATAGGACACCTGACACTTGACCGGCACGGCCGATCGGGTCGGCCAACCTCGACAAACCGGGGCGCATTTCGCGCAACCCAACATCTCCGAGACTTGAACCGTTCCGTTCGCCCCCTGCTCGCCGCCGAGGCCTATCCGAAAACGCACCGCCGACTCCAGGGATTTTGAACACTGTTACCCACATGGCCTTATCGATAGACGACATCAGCGGGATCTATTTCTGCGCGCGGCCGCAACTGCAGCAATTTATCGTGCGGCGCGTGCAATGCCCGGACACCGCCGCCGAGCTGCTGCAAGAAGTGTATTTACGTCTGCCGCATCTGAAGCCGCCGCCGCAAACCGAAGGCGAAGTCCGTGCCTGGCTGTATCGAGTGGCCGGCAATTTGTCGATAGACCACATCCGCGCGCAGAGCCGCCACGCCGAGTTATTGGAACGGTTTTGCGGCGACGCCGGCGAGGAAGACGCGGCGGCCGCGCCGGACCAAATCGCAATGTTCGGCGAGGAAATTCAACGGGTCCAAGCGCTATTGGCGCAACTGCCGCCGCGTTGCACGCAGATCCTGCGGCTGAATCGGCTGGAAGGTTTGACCTACGGCGAAGTCGGCGCCCGCCTGGGCATTTCCCGCAGTCTGGTCGAGAAAGAGATGGTGAAAATACTGGAGCATTTGCGCGCCGGGCTGGACGACGAGGACGAGGCGCTATGAAGCGGCCGGCCAAATATGTGCCGCAACGTGGGTTGGTTCGTTATTGGAGTATCCACTTCGCTCAAGGTAAGGCCGATGTCTAGCTCCGATACCAACCACCCAAACCGCGAAACCATCGAACGAGAAGCCGTGGCTTGGCTGGCTCGGCAACTATCCGGCGAAATGACCGACCGTGAGCAGGCCGACTATCAACTCTGGCTGGCCCGCGACCCTCGACACGCCGCCGCCAACCGCAAGATGCAACGCCTAGCGCGGCTGTTGCCGCAAGCCATCGCCGCCGTGGACGCCCAACCAAACGCCACGGCCAGCGCGCCGCGCCCGCCCGGCCCGGATGCCAAGGCATCGCCAGCGCGGCGGTTTCGGCGAGCGCGATCTCTCGGCGGCGGGCTGGCGGTCGCGGCCAGTCTGGTTTGGGCGGTTTGCGGCGGCTATTGCGCCAATTTGTTGTCCCATCCTTGGGCCGACTATCGAACGCGGGTGGGCGAACAGCGCACCGTTCAATTGAGCGACGGCAGCAGCGTCTACCTGAACACGGATACGGCCTTGGACGTCAGCATGAGCGCCGGCGAACGGCGTGTCGAATTGTTGCACGGCGAAGCCGAATTCGAGGTCGCCCACGACAGCCAACGCCCCTTTCGCGTGACCAGCGGCCAAGCCACGACCGAAGCGCTGGGCACCCGCTTTGTGGTGCGCTATGCCGGCGACACCGGCCGAATCACGTTGCTGCAAGGCCGGGTCCGCGCCAGCATCAAGCAAGCCGAGACGATGCTGAATCCCGGTGAGCAGGTCGGCTTCGATAGCGCCGCATTAAGCGACATCGCGCCCGCCGATGCGTCCGGCGCCGACGCTTGGCGCCGCCAACGCTTGGTGATGAATTTCGTCACCCTCGGCGAAGTCGTCGCCGAAATCAACCGCTACCGCCCCGGCCACGTCTGGTTGTTGGACGACGGCTTGGCTCAACGCAAAATCCACGTCTCGGTGGACATCCGGCAAATCGACGACTGGCTGCAGGCCTTGCCGAATACCTTGCCGGTCAAGGTCAGCCAGCTGC
>NZ_JBYMAP010000030.1:0-26779 GCF_057766305.1 Methylomonas sp. BG-2
GAGACTCGCGGGATCGGCCGATTGCCGGGATTGATCGGGCCGTGGCAGGGGCCGGCTTCTCGACGGTCAGGTATATAGGCGGGTAGTAAGGAGGGCGGTTGCAATTCCGCGGACCTTGAAAGGCGTTGGCCAAGGCACGGGCATGGGCGGTGCCGAACGGCTCGCGAGCACGGTTTTAGTCCTTGCCAAGCCGATTTTTCATGCTCCGGGGCGAAAGTCCTTTCTATTTGCCGCCGGCGACGAGGCTAGCGGCCGTTCCATGCCGTATTTTTATGTTGAAAACGCGTCCTTCAGCTATCCCTCGACATGTTTCCACTCTTCCGTGATGTGCCTCCAGCGTTCCGTGACGTGTTTCCGGAGTTCCATGACGTCCTTCCAACGCTCCGTGACGTGCTTCCACGTTTCGGTGAACTGCCAATCGCCGCAGGCCTTGCCGGCCGTGGCTGGCAGCGGTTTGCCCCCAACGTTGGAAACACGTGTAAAAACGGTTCGGGGACGGGCACCTAACTCGTCGTGCCGTCATCGACCTAAAGGTGTGCGCCGCTCCGCGCGACCAACTGTAATATTCAGCGTCTATCCTAGCGCGTAAACGGTGGCCCAGATTCGTTAAGTGCCAGGAACGGTAGTCTACGCGACAAAATCAGCATATGATAGCCGCTAATTAATTGAGCGGAAAACTTTTCCGAGCGCTATGATAAGCCGCGGTTGCGTAGGGGAAAGTTAGGCCGGTTTTTACTGCCTGCGGTCGCCGCCAGCCGCGTCATGACGAACACACCAAACCGGAGGGGCGCTATTGTTGGGTTAACTCGAAAATCCGCTCGCGAGTACCCCGTGGTTTGCGCTCTTAAATTGTGGCCTAGAGGACAGAGTAGAGCTCGAAACCTGTTTGCCCCGGCTCACGATGGCCTCAAAACGATATTCGATTGTCAATTTTTTTGTTCATCGACTGTAAGGAGAAACTCATGGATACCCGTAAAGCTTTAGCGGCCTTGTGCCTGCTGCTAAGCGTCAGCACGTTTGACGCCCACGCCAGTTTGACCAGTTATACCGGTACCGACGGTGCAGGCTTGGTCTACAGTAGCGTCAGCAACGTGACCTGGACGCAAGACGCCAATTTGTTCAAAACTCTGTCCAATGCCGACCATTCGCTGATTCGCCGGATCATCGAGACCACGCCTACCCTAACTGTCAGCGATTTCGGCAGTTTTAACGTCAATATTCCTTCTTCAGGCTTTCTAAGCTGGTGGGGGGCTATTGCTTTCGCCGATTACTTGAACAGCATCAACTACGGCGGCAGCCACCAATGGCGCTTACCGACCAGTAATGCCATTGCCGGTTTTAACGGTACGGCCGGCAACGAACTAGGCCAATTGTTTTACAGCGAATTGAACGGTATCGCCGGCAAGTTTATTCCCAACACCCCGACCTTCGTCAATGAAGAGCCGGTGCCGTACTGGGCGGGTACCGCGGACATACCCTTATTCCCGGCCGCGGCGTGGGGCTTTGACGCCCGAAAAGGCGCCCAGGGCTTTGATGAAAAGAGTCGCGGGCATTTGGTTTGGCTGGTTAGTCCGGGGCAAGTGAGCTCGGTGCCGATACCTGGCGCGTTAGGCTTGTTTGGAAGCGGGTTGATGGGATTGCTGGGTTTAAGGAGAAAAACCAGTTTTCTTTGTATTTCCTAAGGTTACATTGAAGCAATCCATTTTCGCGGGCGCTTCAACCCCGACATCGCGGTATTGGCGAATAGCGCCCCATGGTCGCTTGGCCGTGTTCGGCGTTAGCGGGGTGGGATGAAGCCGAGCCATCGCGTGCATTCCCTAAATCCTAAGGAGTTTAATCATGACACTAAGACTAGTTAATTTCGGCGTTTTGCTTGGGGCGGCCGCTTTCAACGCCAACGCCGCACTGATCAGCTTTACCGGTGCCGGCGACGTTGGTTTGGTCTACAGCAGCGTCAGCAACGTGACCTGGACGCAAGACGCCAATTTGTTGGGTACACTGGAAAACAAGTTTGGTTTCCGAAAGGTGATTAGCGCCATTATCGCTGCTAGCCCTACCGTTAGCGACACCCCCAATTTTTATGACAGCTATACCGGCACTTACACCGTGAAAACCACCGATTTTTCCTCGGACGGTAGAGCGAACTGGTTTGGCGCGCAAGCTTTTATAGGCTTACTAAACCGGGCTCGCTATGGCGGCAGTTCGCAATGGCGCTTGCCAACCAGCAATGCCATCGACGGATACGACGGTAGCGCCGGCAACGAACTGGGCCAATTGGTTTATCAAGAATTAGATGGCACAGTGTCAAATTCCATCCCCAATACCGACACCTTCGACCACGAGCAAGCCTCGTCGTATTGGTCTGGTACCGAGAATGCGGATATTCCCTCCTCCGCGTGGTTTTTTGAAGCCTATAACGGTAGTCAGGCCGCTCACCGCAAGACCTACCAACACTACGTCTGGGCGGTTAGCCCCGGATTAGTGTCGGCCGTGCCGGTGCCCAGCGCGGCTTGGCTGATGGGCACCGGTCTGTTGGGATGGTTGGGTCTAAAACGGCGCGGACGGGTTGGGTAGCAGGCATATTCGGCGATTGGATTTTGCTTCGCCAGCCGTTGGGAATTGCCCCCAGTGTAAGTTTTTAGCGCGTATCGCCCGATGCATTGATTCGGGCTTTCAAGTATGAATCGACCGGCGCGATCCCTTCTGCTTCGTTAGGGGAGGGCGCCGGTCGTTGGTCGTGTGCAAGCGAATTGAATGGTAGCTTCCAACGAGCGAATCCAATGAACCCCACTCTTTACAGGGACTCTTGCGCGTCAGTGACACCGGCTGAGCCTATCGTTGCTTGGCTCAGCGGTTACCGTAATCGCTTCGTACGCTATGCTTGCCGATTTATTCGATCTGGGAATTTTCCGCGCGTTCGATTGATCGCTGTGCGTCGGGAAGGGTTTTAGGCGGCTTGCGAACCATAAGAGTCAGATACCCAATCTCGTTGAATGACTGCTTTAACCTTTACAGCGCCCAATCAGAACCAAATCACCCGAATAACCAAATTATCCAGCATTGCCCCGTCGTTTCAGGCCGAGTAACCCCACCAGTCCAGTCCCAAACAGCCACACGGCGCCCGGTACCGGCACGGCGGCCACTTGTCCTGGGCTGACTGCCCATGCGTAGAACATGTTTGACTTATTGTTGTTGTACTGGCTGGCAAAGTAGCGATCGAAGCTCCACGCCCTATTTGGATCTGGCGCATATTCCGTACCAGTCCAGTAATTACTCCATCTGAAGGTGAGGTCAAAAGGATTCCTGCCCAGTTCGCTGTAGTACAATTGGAGAAGTTCACTGTCGGTTGGGGTGTATCCGTTTTGCGGATTACTGCCGGCACTCGGCAAGCGCCATTGGTTACTGCCACCATAGTTGATACTATTCAGGTAATTGATGAAAGCGTTCGCACCCCACCAGGTCATTTTGCCGGCCAAGGTGTCGAAATCGCCCGCGTCGATGGTTTTCCAACCCATGGATGGATCGTTATACCTTGGGGTAACACTGGCAATTTGGCTGACCAAATCGTGGTTAGCGTCGTGAAGGGTTTCGAATAGGTTGCCGTACCGGGTCCAGGTGATGTTGTTGCCGTCGCTGTAAAGCAAGCTAACGTTGCCTGCACCGGTGTAGCTGACCAAATTGTGGATTTCTAATATCTCGACGTTAGGGACATAGGCGGTAATGCAGGCGCAAATGGTAACCCAGTTGCTTGTATCGATTGTATCTGTAACTGAGGCGTTGGCGTTGAAGCTGGCAGCACTCATCAGTAGACCGGCAGCCAATAATGGTTGTTTCAAAAGCATGTATTTATTCCTTATTAATACTGTCAAAAAAAGCGTAAATCCTACCCTATTGTCCGCAATGCCCACGAGCGTGGGCTCACACGATTCACGGCCATTAAAAAGTTGGGGCATTGGGGCATAACGGCCTGACATAACTCAGTCCGCAAGTTAACCTATCTTCAGTTATTTTTGAGAATTACGTCAAGCTGTACTTTTGGCTAAGTTAAGTTTGCGCACCAAGCGAACGGTTTTTGTGTGATACCGGCGACAGCTATCAATTTGTTTTCTAACGTTCGGGGCTTGTTAGCGTAGCCCGCGTAGCCGCGATTAGCGTTAGCGTAATCGCGGGAATGGTTGCTCCCACGGTGTCGCGCAAAATCAATCTGCCGTATCAATAAGTCGTTTTGATGGCGATTAAAAAGGTCTGAGTATAAATAATAGGTAATTTGCCGGCTTAGCTATACGGAAAGATTGGTTGGCGACTTATTTCCGCGATTACGCTGACGCTAATCGCGGCTACGATTAAATGTCGGTTGTCCGGCAACTTGCCGACCTTGGTTTCGCAAAGCATCCGGCGGCTTTTGGCCGTATCCCGACCCAGGGAGTCATTCAGCATTTTGGCCAGCCCGTACCTTGTTATTGGGCTTTGGAGTCGCGCCGGTTGAGCCGTCGAGTTCCGAGATTACAACACCCAGAGCGCTACTCAGCGCCTCGACAATCGTCCCAACATATCTGCTGTGCGGGCGATCATTTTGTCGGCGAGCGCTTGCGATCCGCCGTTGGCTAACACGACATGGCGGATGGCGTCGTTTGGAATGCGAGCGACGACTAGGATGGCTTGTTCGATTTGTTCCGGCGTCATCGCTGCGAACAGTTTGACGGCGTGAGGGTTGGCGTCGTCGCGGCGCAAAACCTCGAGTTCGTCGACGCAGGTGCCGAATGCCTTGCCCTTTGGATCGCCCTGGGCGCGGAAGGCTAGGGCGCCGCCGACATCCAGCGTCAGGACTTGGCCGCCGACAACGCCCTGGTTGTCGCCGTTAAAGCCGGCGGCGTCCCAGTTGGCGGTCCAGGCATGCACGCCGAACCATCGCCGGGCTTGTTCGCGCTCGCTGTCGGTCAAATGAGCCACGCATTTCTTTTCCAGTGTGAGCCATTCGGTGGCGATTTGATCGGGTGCCGCCGTGGTCACGTAGTTTAGGGTCGGCGCGCCGGCCAGTCGGTAAAGTTGGGCGGCAAGCCATTCGTTGCGGGCATGGGCGACCGACTCCAGCGTCTTCACGTAATAGCGTTGGCCGTTGCCGTCTTGATAAACGCCGGCCGGATTGCTGCCGAGTTGGCCACTGACCCGTTGCAGGCTGGCGGTATCGAGGGCTGTCATGCCGGTACGTCAGGGAATCGGCCGGGTATGGCGAACCAGCGCCAGTTGCGCCGGGGTTTCGATGGCGCCCTTGCGGGCGTGGCGCACCGCGTGGATTGCCGCTTCCGGGTCCATGCCCAGTTCCACCAGCAGCCGCGCGGCGATCATGCCGGCCCGGCCCAGGCCGCCCTTGCAATGCACCAGCAGGTCGTCGCCGTTGCGCAAGCGTCGGCGGATGTCGGCGCCTTGGCTTAGCCATTGTTGTTCGAAGGCCGGGGTGGGCACGGAGTAATCGGCGATCGGCAGATGCAGCCATTCGATGCCGCGTCCGCGAATTTCATGGCCGAGTTGCGGGACCTTGAGCGCGGTCAGTTCGGCCGGTTCCACCAGGGTTAATATCAGCTTGGCGCCCCAGGCGGCGATGGCGTCCAAATCGACGCCGAGATCGCGCTCCCAGCTGCCGGTATGGGCAAAGCGGTCGTGCTTGCCGGGGCAAAACGTGATGCCGATCCGTCCGTGCGACGGGCTGGCGCGCACTTCGGCAATCTGTAGCGGGTGGGTGTGGCTGGTCCGCGTTCCGGCCATGGCGCTAATCTCGGCGGTGTTGTTGATGCGCGCGAGTCTAGCACGAAGGCCGCGAACAGTGCGGAATCGTCGCTGCAACAGTCCCGGCGGAATTGGCCGAGCGAAGTTCGCCCGGCCTTGGGTGTCGGGGCGGTCCTCAACCGGTTAACGCTTGTTGCGCGTTGTATAAATCGATGAAGTCCGGCACTGCCAGAGAGCCGATCACGTTGGCGTCGTCGTCGAGGATTTCGTAGAGCAGGCCGCTGCCGCGGATGCTGAACAACAGGACCACGTCGATGTCGCCGCCGCCTTCCCGATGCGGCTCATCACTGGCGGGACTGACGGTATAGCGGCCGGTCGGCCGGACTTCCTTCAAGCTGCCGTCGGCGTGATACAGACGGTGCTCGCCTTGGATAACGAAAATATGGTTGGGCGCCTTGTGGCGATGCAGCACGATTTGCTGGCCGGCGGCGAATTTGAAGAGTACGTCGATAATGTTGGCCTCGCTATCGATGTGCAGAATGAAATAGTGCAAATGGTCGAATCCGGCCAGGGTTTGCCAGCGGATTTGACTGTCGTCGAAATTATGGATGTTCATCGGGATGTTCTCGAAAGTGGATTGGGAGAGATTGCCCGGCCGGCGAACGGTCGGGACTCGCGGAGTTTAGGCGCTTGGACGCGCGCGGTAAGTCGAGATTTGCCTGGAATTACCGGGCAAATTGCCCGTGATTGATAGGCGAGCGGCGCCCAGGGTGGAATCGGGTTGAATCGGGGTTTGGGATGAATGCCGGCCGGCTCGGGTTTGAGCCGGCGGCGGGATTTGCGGTAGCATGCCGGGTGAATCGACCGTTCCCTTTAACTACCTATTATGCCGCCTATGAAACCGTTGGATATGAGCATCGAAGCTCGCACGCTGGAACTCGCCCATTACTTGGAAAAACAGCCTTACATCACCGAGCTGGACGGAATTACGTTGAAAATCGCCAAAAACGTGTTTCCGTCCGATTTCGGGCTGACCAGCTCGTTTTTCGGCAATTTCATGCTGCGACAACCGCCCGCCGAAACGGCGTTGGACATGGGCTGCGGTAGCGGCTATTTCGCGTTTCTTTTGAAAAAGATGGGCTGCGAGCATGTGATGGGCGTGGATTTCAATCGGGATGCGGTGCTGTGCACGTTGGAAAATACCCGGTTGAATCCGGATCTGAGGCCGATCGACTTTCTGCACAGCGATTTATTCGCCGACGTGCCGCGGCGGCTGTTCGACCTGATCGTGTTCAATTTCAATTATTACCCTTGCGACGGTACTTTTGGCCTGAACGAGGACGGCGGCCGCGAGATATTGAAACGGTTTTTTCATCAAGTGAAGGACTACATTAGCGACCACACCCGGATCTACATTCCCTATTCGGAGTTTGTCGGCGAAGAGCACGATCCGAAACACATCGCCCCGGAATTCGGTTTTTCGGTGACGTTGGAGGAAAGTACCGTCAATCATGCCGGCGAGCATTACATTTATAAAGTGATGAAAGCCTAATCCGCGCGTGTTTCCGCCGGCGAGGTTGATTGCGACCCGTTACCCCGCCGCTTCGTCGCTTGCTTGGCGGCTTTTTCTTCCCGCAACGCCGCGACGTCTTGTAGTTCGCGTTCGATCATGTCCGGGGTTTCCAGGCTGATCCGGCCCAGCGTGCCGGCTCGAAGTTCGGTCAACAGCAGCTTGGCGGCCTTGTCCAATTCCACGACGCCGCCGCTACGCAGGCAGCCGCGTTTGGCGCCGATCGCTTGCAGTACGGCCAGCGCCTCGCTCGGCAGTGGTTCCAGCCGGTAGCGGGTTTTCAGCAGCTCGGGGTAGGTTTGGGTCAGGTATTCCAACGCATAGAGGGCGATGTCGTCGTGCTGGAACGCGGTGTCCTTGATCGCGCCGGTCACGGCCAAGCGGTAGCCGCCGTGACGGTTCTCGACGTTGGGCCACAATACGCCCGGCGTGTCGGACAGCACCAGGTTATTGCTCAGGTTGATGCGTTGTTGGCGTTTGGTAACGGCCGGTTCGTTGCCGGTCTTGGCAATGGTTCGGCCGGCCAGGATGTTGATGATCGTCGATTTGCCGACATTCGGGATGCCCATGATCATCGTCCGCATGACTTTGCCGGCCGCCAGTTTGTCGGCCAGCATTTTGTGGCATAGATCGACGATTTGCCTGACCTTGTCGGTTTGCTGGCTGGTGAGGGCCAGGGTTTTGACGCCTTGTTCGCGTTCCAGAAAGTCCCGCCAAAGTGGGGTGACCTCGGGATCGGCCAAGTCGGTCTTGTTGAGGATGCGTATGGTCGGTTTGTCGCCGCGTAGCCGCGCCAGCATCGGATTTTGGCTGCTGTAGGGAATGCGGGCGTCGAGAATTTCGATCAACAAGTCGATGTCGGGCAAGGCTTCCTTGATCTCTTTGCTGGCCTTGTGCATATGGCCGGGGTACCACTGGATATTCATGGTCGGGTCGTATTTGCGGAATCGGCGCCCATTGTAACTCAAGCCGACGCCGGTCCCCGCCTTGCCGCGCGGTTGCGCGGTAGACGTTGTTTGTCGGGGTTTGCTACAATCGGCGCTATTTTTAGTGCTTTTGGCACATCTTGAAGTTAGTCCTTCACACACATCCCCGGAGAAAACTCTATGGCAATTAAAGTTGCAATTAACGGTTACGGTCGTATCGGTCGCAATGTCTTGCGCGCGTTGTACGAATCTGGTCGCACCAACGAGATTCAAATCGTCGCGATCAACGATTTGGGCGATTCCAAAACCAATGCACACTTGACCAAGTACGACACCGTGCACGGTAAATTCCCGTTCGATGTCTCCGTCGATGGCGATTACATCGTGGTCAACGGCGACCGCATCCGGGTTCTGGCCGAGCGCGATCCGGCTAAATTGCCTTGGGCCGAGCTGGGTATCGACGTGGTTCACGAGTGTACCGGTTTCTTTACCAGCAAAGCCAAGGCGTCCGCTCACCTCACCGCCGGCGCCAAAAAAGTCATCATCTCCGCGCCGGGCGGTAACGATGTCGACGCCACCGTGGTTTACGGCGTCAACCACACCAGCCTGAAAGCGAGCGACACCGTCATTTCCAACGCGTCTTGCACCACCAACTGCTTGGCGCCGCTGGTCAAGCCGTTGATCGACACCATCGGCGTCGACCACGGTTTGATGACCACGATCCACTCCTACACCAACGACCAAGTGCTGACCGATGTCTATCACAGCGACTTGCACCGCGCGCGTTCCGCGACTCAATCGATGATCCCGACCAAAACCGGCGCGGCCGCCGCGGTTGGTTTGGTATTGCCGGACATGAAAGGTAAATTGGACGGTTTCGCGATGCGCGTGCCGACCATTAACGTGTCGGTAGTCGATTTGTGCTTCCAAGCGTCTCGCAATACCACCAAGGAAGAAATCGACGGCATCCTGCGCGAAGCGGCCAACGGTTCCCTGAAAGGTATCCTGGCGATCAACGACGAGCCTTTGGTGTCTTCGGATTTCAACCACAACCCGCATTCCTCCATCTACGAAGCGGGTCTGACCAAAGTGACCGGCGGCAACTTCGTCAAAGTCCTGTCCTGGTACGACAACGAGTGGGGCTTCTCTAACCGGATGCTGGACACTACCGTCGCTTTGTACAACGCCAAATAAAGGGAATACATGCAGTTACGTAGAACAAAAATCCTAGCGACGCTGGGACCCGCCACGGACAAACCCGGCGTGCTTGAAGATTTGTTCAAGGCAGGCATCGATGTTGTCCGTTTAAATTTCTCGCATGGTTCGGCGCAAGATCATATCGATCGCGCCAACCGGGTTCGGGAGTTGAGCAAAAAGAGCGGCCGGCGGGTCGGCATTCTGGCCGACTTGCAAGGCCCTAAAATTCGTATCGAGCGCTTCAAGGAAAATAAGGTCTGGTTGGAAGAAGGCCAGGACTTCGCGCTGGATATCAACCTCGGCAAACTTGATGGCGACAATACCCAAGTCGGCATCAGCTACGAGCCTCTGGCTCGCGAAGTCAAGCCGGGCACCCGCTTGTTGCTGGATGATGGCCGGGTGGTGCTGGACGTGGTGAATGTCATCGACAATGCCCGGGTCAATACCAAGGTCGTCGTCGGTGGCGATCTGTCCAACAACAAAGGTATCAACTTGTTGGGCGGCGGTTTATCGGCGGCGGCGTTGACCGACAAGGACAAGGAAGACATCAAGACCATCGCGATCATCCAGGCGGATTACGTGGCGATTTCGTTCCCACGTACCGCAGACGACATGCACGAAGCGCGCGCCTTGCTGCTGGCCGCCGGCTCCACCGCGGGTTTGGTCGCTAAGGTCGAGCGAGCCGAAGCGATGGAAGTCATCGACGAAATCATCATGGCCTCGGACGCCATCATGGTGGCGCGCGGCGACTTGGGCGTGGAAATCGGCGATGCCAATCTGCCGGCGGCGCAAAAGCATTTGATCAAACGCTCCCGCGAACTGAACCGGGCGGTGATCACCGCGACCCAGATGATGGAGTCGATGATCGAAAACCCGATTCCGACGCGCGCCGAGGTATTTGACGTTGCCAACGCGATCGTCGACGGCACCGATGCGATCATGTTGTCGGCGGAAACCGCGTCCGGCAAGCATCCGGTCAAAACGGTCGAAGCGATGGTGCGCATCTGCATGGAAACCGAGAAGCAGCCGGCGGTGATCAAGTCCAAGCACCGGATGACCGATAGCTTTGCGCATGTGGATGAGGCGATCGCGATGTCGGCGATGTACATGGCCAACCACACCAAGATCAGCGGGATCGCTTCGTTGACCGAGACCGGCTCGACGCCGTTGTGGATGTCGCGGATCAGCTCGGGCATTCCGATCTACGCGTTTAGCAGTCACGAGAAAACCTTGGGCCGGGTGACTTTATATCGCGGCGTGTTCCCGATTCCGTTTACCCACGAGAAAATGGCGAACGCCGAGGTTAACCGCTATATCATCGAAAAATTAAGAAACCGCGGCCTAGTCGTTGACGGCGATTCGTTCATCATCACCAAGGGCGATGCCACCGGTCACAGCGGCGGCACCAACTCACTGAAAGTCATTACCGTGCACGAAGACTTCGCCGGTTAATCGACGTTATGCCCTAAGCCGCCGCTCGAAAGACTTCGGGCGGCGGCTTTTTTATGCCTTGTCCAATTTGGCGTAAGCCAGCATCAGCCATTTGATGCCGACGTTGCGAAAATTGATCTGCACTTTTTCCTGGGCACCGCTGCCCTCGGTTTGCAACACCACGCCTTCGCCGAATTTCTCGTGTCGGACCGTCTGACCCAGTCGAAAACTGGCGCTTTGATCGGTCATCGAGCCCAGCATGGCCGGGCCGGACGTGGCCGGCCGGGTCACGTTGGCGCGCAGGCGGATTTCGGTCAGTGCCTCCGGCGGAATTTCCCGAAGAAAGCGGGAGGGTCTCGGATAGCTGTCTTTGCCGTATAAGCGGCGCGACTCGGCGTAGGTCAAATACAGTTGCCGCATCGCGCGGGTAATGCCGACATAACATAGCCGGCGCTCTTCCTGGAGGCGGCCGGGTTCGTCCACTGCTTGCTGCGATGGAAACAGGCCTTCCTCCATGCCGACCAGAAACACCAGTTTGAACTCCAGGCCCTTGGCCGAGTGTAGCGTCATCAATTGCACGCAATCCTGATCGGCTTCGCCCTGCATTTCGCCGGCCTCCAGCGCGGCGTGCGCCAAAAACATATCCAGCTCGGACAGGTTTTCGGCGTTTTCGCTGTCGTAGTCGAACAGCTTGGCGGCGTTGACCAACTCTTCCAGGTTTTCGACCCTGGCCTCGCCTTTGTCCTGTTTTTCCTTTTTATACAGCTCGATCAGGCCGCTGGCTTCGACGGCGTGTTTAACCGTTTCGTAAAGCGTCAAGCCGGCGGTTGCCAAGTCGATGGCCTGGACCAAATTCATGAAACCTTGCAAGGCGTTGGCGGCGCGAGCGCTCAATTGCTTTTCGTCCAGCATGCGCTCGGCGGCTTGCCAAAGCGAAACCCCGCGTTCCCGCGCCAAAAGACGCATGTCATCCAAGGTTTTCGCGCCGATGCCGCGCGCCGGGGTGTTGACGACCCGCTCGAACGAGGCATCGTCGTCCCGGTGGCCGGACAAGCGCAAATAGGCCAGGGCGTTCTTGATTTCCATCCGTTCGAAAAAGCGCAGGCCGCCGTAGACCCGGTAGGGCACGGCCGTGGTCATCAGGCGTTCCTCGAATTGCCGGGATTGGGCGTTGGAGCGGTAAAGAATCGCGACCTCGCTACGCAGGCCGCCGTCGCGGATCCATTGCTTGATTTTCTCGACGACGAAATAGGCCTCGTCCTGCTCGTTGAAGGCTGCGTAAACGCCTATCGCGTGGCCGTCACCGGCGGACGTCCACAATTCCTTGCCCATCCGGTTATCGTTGTTGGCGATTAGGACGTTGGCGGCTTTTAAAATATGGCCGGTGGAGCGATAGTTTTGCTCCAATCTGACGATGCCGTGGGCCGGATAGTGCTTTTGGAAGGCGTAAATGTTTTCGATCTTGGCGCCCCGCCAACCGTAAATGGATTGGTCGTCGTCGCCGACCACGAACAGATTGTTGTTGCCTTCGGTCAGCAGGCGCAGCCAAGCGTACTGAATGGTGTTGGTGTCTTGAAACTCGTCGACATGGACTTGTTTGAAGCGCTCGCGGTAAAAGGCCAGTAGATCCTCGTTGTCGCGCAGGAGTTCGTGGGCTCGCAGCAGCAGTTCGGCGAAGTCAACCAGGCCGGAGCGGTCGCACAGCTCTTCGTAGGCCAGATAGATACGCTGCATTTGCCGGTGGTAAAAGTCGTCTGCTTGCGCTAGGTGGCGGGCGCGGATGCCTTCGTCCTTTTGGGCGTTGATGAACCATTGCACTTGCTTGGCCGGCCATTTGCTGTCGTCCAACTCCAGGCTTTTCAGCAGGCGTTTGACGATGCGCAATTGATCGTCGCTATCCATGACCTGAAAAGTCTCGGGCAGCTTGGCTTGCTTGGCGTGCTGGCGCAGCAGGCGGTGAGCCAGCCCGTGAAAGGTGCCTATCCACATCGCGCGCGCCGAGGTGTTCAACAAATCCTCGATGCGGTGGCGCATTTCGTTGGCGGCCTTGTTGGTGAAGGTCACGGCCAGGATGTGGTAGGGCGAGATGTGGTTGATTTGTACGTGCCAGGCGATGCGATGCACCAAAACTCGGGTTTTGCCGCTGCCGGCTCCCGCCAGGACCAGCGTGGCCTGCATCGGCGCGGACACGGCCAGGCGCTGATCGTCGTTCAGCGGCGCGATTATCGTTGAGACGTCCATTTTAATAACTTGCAGATTTTGGGGAGCTGTGTATATTTGCGGGCTCTTGAGGGAAAGCCTTGCGTCAGGACTAACAATAAATACTACACAGAGAGGATTGGAGATGAGCTTCGATTATAAACGTTTGATTAAGTTTGAACACAATATCGGCGACAAAGATAAGAAAGTCCGCATGGTTTCCGGCATCGTACTGGTGTTTGTGTCGCTGTTTACCGCCAGCGTCCTGATGTTGCTGGTCGGCGGCGCTCTGATCGCCACCAGTTATTTCGGATGGTGCCCGGCGTATTCCGGCTTCGACAAAAATACCCTGAATCAAAACGCCGACAGCCAATAATGTCGTTCCGGCGGCCGATGGCGCGAGCCCTGGGTCGCCGGTTTAGTCCTGTTTTTTGTATTCGCCGTCAATGACAACCCGCTGAGCATCGGCGGCGGAACCACCCGACATCGGTACCAAACAACGTTCCAACACGTATTGGGCGATTTTTCGGCGCAATCCCGGCACCAAACAGGCGAAGCCGATCGCGTCGGTAAAAAAACCCGGTGTCAGCAGTAGCGCGCCGCCAACCAATAAAATCGGACCTTCAATCATTTCGTAAGCCGGAATCTCGCCTTGCCGCAATGCCGTTTGAAAGCGTTGCCAGGTTGCGAACCCTTGCGTGCGCAGCAACCAAGTCCCGAGCGCGGCGGTAAAAATGACCAGAAATATCGTCGGCAAGACGCCGATGATGCCGCCAACCATCAGTAACAGGTAAATTTCCACGAACGGGACGATCAAAATAATGGCTAACAGGATGGGCAAGGGTTTCATGGCGGTCTCAATCGGCGAAAAAAACCAGCAATACTAAAAGCATGGCCGGCGGATTTCCAGGATAATATCGATATGCCATTGTTAATTTTCTGTACTTGCCCGGATGCCGACACCGCCGAGCATCTGGCGCGCGAACTGGTTGCCGCGAAATTGGCGGCTTGCGTCAACATCTTGCCGGGCGTTCGCTCGGTGTACGCATGGCAGGGGGCAATCGAATCGGCCGGGGAACATTTGCTGCTGATTAAAAGTCATCGCGAGCGCTACATGGAGTTGGAAGCCTTGCTGAAGCAACGGCATCCCTACGACGTGCCGGAAATTATCGCGCTGCCGATCGAACGCGGTTCGGCGGATTATTTAAACTGGATGAATTCATGTCTTGCTATCGATTGATCTCGCTGTTTCTGCTGTTTGCGTTCTTCGCTGACGCGGCGGCGCTGGACAGTCAGGATTTCCTGCCGCCCGACCAAGCCTTTCGTTTAACGGTCGCCGCCAGCGACACCGAGCATGTGGCACTGAACTGGCAAATTGCCGACGGGTATCATTTATATCGGGACAAGATCAAGTTTCAGTCGCGGACCGAGTCGATTGCCCTCGCCGCGGCGCCGTTACCGACTGGCGCGGAGGAGCACGACGCGACGCTTGGCGAGGTCGTCGTCTATCGCGACAATCTGGACGTCAAATTGCCGTTGGTCAACAGCGCTCGCGAGCGGCAGTTGAAGTTGCTGGTCAAATATCAAGGTTGCGCGGATGTCGGGGTGTGTTATCCGCCGCAGAAAGTCGTATTGGATATCGACTTGCCGGTCGCGACGGTCGCGGCCGCGGCGACAGGTGGTTTAAACCAATTCGTGCAGGGTCTCAAAGGCCTGACGCCGGGGCTGTTTTCCAGCGAACTATTGCCGCCGGAGCAAGCTTTTCAGTTCTTCGCCGAGCCGGTGGGTGGAAATCTGTTGCGGGTGAATTGGCGCATTGCCGACGGATATTACTTGTATAAGGATAAGCTGGCCTTGCAACTTAAGGCGCCGGCCCGCGCCGCGCTGACGCCGTTGCAATTGCCGGAAGGCGAGGCCTACCACGACGAGGAGTTCGGTCAGGTGCAAATTTACCGGCGCGGTATCAGCGTGGATGTCCCGCTGACGCGCGATAATCGCGCCGCTGAAACCTTGCAAGTACTGGCCAAGTTTCAAGGCTGCGCCGATCGAGGCGTCTGCTACCCGCCGATGCAACAAGTCGTCGAGGTGGCGTTGCCGGAACTCCCTGAATCGGTGGGTCTTCAAGGTGCTGTCGCGGCAACGGCGCCGGCGGTGTCCGAGCAGGATCGCATTGTCGATGCCTTGCGCCGCGACAGTTTGCCGTTGACTTGGCTGAGTTTCTTCGGCTTCGGTCTATTGCTGGCCTTTACGCCTTGCGTGTTTCCGATGATTCCGATTTTGTCCGGCATTATTGTCGGTCATGGCGACATCGGTACACGCAAGGCATTCTTGTTGTCGTTGAGCTATGTTTTGGCGTCGGCGACGATGTATACCGCATTCGGGGTATTGGCGGCCCTGTTCGGCAGTAATTTACAGGCAACCTTTCAGCAGCCTTGGGTGATTGCGGTGTTTGCCGGTTTGTTCGTGTTGCTGTCGTTGTCGATGTTCGGATTCTACAATCTGGAAGTGCCGAAGGTGTTGCAGGAACGCTTGCATCGTTCCAGCGACCGCCATCGGGACGGTTCGTATTGGGGCGCGGCGATCATGGGGGCTTTGTCTTCGCTGGTGGTTGGCCCCTGCGTTGCCGCACCGCTGGCGGCGGCCTTGATCTATATCGGTCAGACCGGCGATGTCTGGTTGGGCGGGTCGGCTTTGTTCGCGATGGGCTTGGGCATGGGCATGCCGCTACTGCTGGTAGGCGCATCCGCCGGCCGATTGTTGCCCAAGGCCGGTGCGTGGCTGAATACCACCAAGAGTGTGTTCGGCGTATTGATGCTGGCGGTGGCGGTTTGGATGTTGGCGCGGGTGATTCCAGCCGAAGCGGCGATGTTTTTATATGCAACGTTGTTGGTCATTCCCGCGATCTTTTTGAGCGCTATCGACCCGTTGCCGGACTCGGCGTCGGGCTGGCGCAAGCTGTGGAAAGGCGTTGGGATCATCCTGCTGGTGCTGGGCATCTTGGAGTTAATCGGTTTGAGCGCCGGCAACACCAATCCCCTGCAGCCGATGCGGGGCGTATTTGCCGCGGTAAAGCCGGAGGTCGCCTCCAAGCCACTATTCGAACGGGTCAAGACCGTGGCCGAACTCGATCAACGTATCCGGCAAGCCGCGTCGGCCGGCAAGCCGGTCATGCTGGATTTCTATGCCGAGTGGTGCATCTCCTGCAAGGAAATGGAAGCCTATACTTTTGCGGATGCGGCCGTGAAGCCAGTGTTAGCCGGGTTCGTGTTACTGCAAGCCGATGTGACCGAAAATTCCGATGCCGATCAGGCTTTGCTAAAACGCTTCGATTTAATCGGTCCGCCCGGCATTATTTTTTTCGGGGCCGACGGTCGGGAGAAAGCTGATCGCCGGGTGATCGGCTACCAAGATGCCGCGACTTTTTTACAAACATTGAAAAGCTTATGACCCGAAAATTTGCGATGGTGTCGGTCGGCGTCCTGATTGGGCTCGTGGCTCTGGGAGGCGGATGGTACTTCCGCGCGCATCAGTCCGCGCCCGCTAGCGAAGCATCCCTGGCGGCCGACTTCACGTTGCCGGATTTGGACGACAAGCCGCAAACCTTAAGCCAATGGCGCGGCGATATCGTCATCGTCAATTTTTGGGCGACTTGGTGTCCGCCATGCTTAAAGGAGATGCCGGAGTTCGTCAAAATTCAGCAGGAATTTGGCGGGCGCGGCGTGCGCTTTGTCGGCGTCGCGATCGAAGACAAGCCTCCGGTCATCGAATACTTGCAGCGCCGGCCGGTCAATTATCCGATTTTAATCGGCGGCGAGAGCGGGATCGCGCTGGCTCATCAGTTGGGCAACGTGATAAACACCGTGCCGTTCACGGTCATCATCGACCGGCAAGGCCGGATCGTGCATCGCCAGCTCGGCGAGTTGACGCGAAGCCAGGCGTTGGAAGTACTGGAAGCGCTGCTGTCGGAAAAATAAGCGATTTGTCCGGAAAATGTCGTCTTATTTGATGTAAATCAGTTTATCTGGACAAAAACCCACAAATTAGGCAGAATTCCCGCCTGTTCGATCAACTTTCGTTTTATTTTTGCATGGCGATTATCACCGTTCTAAACGGACCCAATTTGAACCTGTTAGGTGTCCGGGAACCGGGAATTTACGGCAAGCAAACCTTGAGCGACATACATCAGAAACTCGATCGTTTGGCCGCCGATTTAGGCCATCGCTTGGATTTCATGCAGAGCAATGCCGAACACGAAGTGATCAACCATATTCATCAGGCATACCAGCGTGGCGTAGACTTCATCTTGATCAACCCCGCCGCTTTTACCCATACCAGCGTGGCAATCCGCGACGCTTTGCTGGCCACCAAGATTGCCTTCATCGAAGTGCATTTGTCCAATGTGCATGCCCGCGAGCCGTTCCGTAGCCACTCTTACTTTTCCGATATCGCCGTCGGCGTCATTTGCGGATTGGGAGCGCACGGTTACGAATTGGCTTTGCAAGCCGCCCATCAGATTTTATTAGCGAGAACTCAGAACAATGGATATTAGAAAAATAAAAAAATTGATCGATCTTATCGAAGAATCCGATATTGCTGAGATAGAAATTAGCGAGGGCGAGGAGTCGGTACGCATCAGTCGGTATTCTTCATCGGCGCCGGCACCGGTGTTTTCTCAAGCGCCGGCTCCGGTAGCCGCCGCCCCGGCAGCGACCGCGGCACCCGCCGCTGCTCCGGCCGAAGAAGTCGTCAGCGGCCATGTCGTCAAATCGCCGATGGTCGGTACTTTTTACCGTTCCGCGTCGCCGGGTTCGGCGGCCTTTGTTGAGGTCGGCCAAACCGTCAGCGTTGGTCAAACGCTGTGCATCATTGAAGCGATGAAAATCCTTAATCAGATCGAAGCAGACAAGAGCGGCAAGGTTAAACAAATTCTGGTTGAAAACGCCCATCCGGTCGAATACGGCCAACCTTTGTTCATTATCGAATAACGGACTATAGGGGGGGGTATGTTCGAAAAAATAGTTATCGCCAATCGCGGCGAGATCGCATTGCGCATCTTGAGAGCCTGTCGTGAGCTGGGCGTAAAAACCGTAGCGGTGTATTCCGAAGCCGACCGCGATCTGAAACACGTGCGTTTGGCGGACGAAGCTGTCTGTATTGGTCCCGCCGCGTCGTCGGCAAGTTATCTGAATATCCCGGCCATCATCAGCGCGGCGGAGGTGACCGATGCCGAGGCAATACATCCGGGGTACGGCTTTTTGTCGGAAAACGCCGATTTTTCGGAGAAAGTCAGCCAAAGCGGGTTTGTCTTCATCGGGCCAAAACCGGACACGATCCGAATGATGGGCGATAAAATTTCCGCGAAAAAAGCGATGCAGGCTGCGGGGATTCCCTGCGTGCCGGGCAATGGCGATCCGCTGGGCGACGATGACGATACCAACCTGAAAATGGCCAGGGAAATCGGATATCCGGTGATCATTAAAGCGGCCGGCGGCGGTGGCGGACGCGGCATGCGTACCGTACACACCGAGAGCGCGTTGTTGAACGCCATCAATCTGACCAAGGCCGAGGCCGGCACTGCGTTCGGCAACAGCACGGTCTATATGGAAAAATTTCTGGAAGATCCGCGGCATATCGAATTTCAGGTCTTGGCCGATTCCCACGGCAACGCCATACATCTGGGCGAGCGGGATTGCTCGATGCAGCGCCGCCACCAGAAAGTGGTCGAGGAAGCGCCCGCGCCGGGCATTACGCCGGCACAGCGCAAACAGATGGGTGAACGTTGCGCGCTGGCTTGCCGAGAAATCGGTTATTTGGGCGCCGGTACCTTCGAATTTTTATACGAAAAAGGCGAGTTTTACTTCATCGAGATGAATACGCGGGTTCAGGTCGAGCATCCGGTGACCGAGATGATCACCGGCTTCGATATCGTCAAGGAACAACTGCGCATCGCAGCGGGCGAGAAACTATCGATTACCCAGGAACAGGTCGTATTTACCGGCCATGCGATCGAATGTCGGTTGAATGCCGAGGATCCCAAGACCTTTATGCCTTGCCCAGGAGTAATAGAACAATTTCATATGCCGGGCGGTCCGGGGATACGTTGCGAGACGCACATTTACAATGGTTATAAAGTGCCGCCGTATTACGATTCCATGATAGGGAAGTTGATTGCCCACGGCGACGACCGGGCCAGTGCAATTGCCCGAATGAAGACCGCGCTCAGCGAAATGGTGATAGACGGCATTAAAACCAACATTCCGTTGCAGCAGAGTATCATGGCCGACGCGGCATTCGCGCAAGGCTGCCAAAACATCCATTATCTGGAAAAGAAACTGGGTATCCATTAACCTAACCCGCTTCGCGGCCTGTTAGCCTGTATACGGTAACCGGCCGGAGGCTCCTTCCGCGACTTCTTTATGGCCTGGCATCAGATTTCCGTCGTGACCGACGAAGTCACCGCACCCGAGGTATCCGACTTCTTCAGCGAGTTGGGCGCAGTTTCAGTGACTTATAGTGACGCCGAAGATGAGCCGGTTTACGAGCCGGCCATTGATCAAACCAAGATCTGGAGCCGTACCCGGGTCACAGGCCTGTTTGAGTTGGACACCGATCCGGATATCGTGCACACATTGACATTCAACCAGTTTGTCGGGAGGCCGCTTCAGGAATGGGTAGCGGAAGTGCTGCAGGATCAGGTTTGGGAACGGGCCTGGATGGAGCATTTTCAGCCAATGAAGTTCGGTGAGCGCTTATGGGTTTGTCCCAGCGGCCAGACGCGGAGCGAACCCGGTACGGTGTGTATGACCTTGGATCCCGGCTTGGCCTTCGGTACCGGTACCCACCCCACCACGGCATTGTGTCTGGAATGGCTGGCGACGCATCCGGTCGAAGCCATGGAGTTAATCGACTACGGTTGCGGGTCGGGGATTTTGGCGGTTGCCGGTTTGTTGTTGGGCGGCAAGTACGCCCACGCTGTCGATATTGATCCGCAAGCGCTGGAAGCGAGTCGCTACAACGCCGCGAAGAACTTTGTTCAAACCAGAATCCATTACTATTTGCCCGAACAGTTTTCCAACACTATCGGCGATATAGTCATCGCGAACATACTCGCCAAGCCGCTGATAGAACTGGCGCCGTTATTGACTGGTCTGGTGCGGCCGGGCGGGGTGTTGGTCTTGTCGGGGATTTTGAACGAACAGGCGGAAGCCGTGGCCGAAGCCTATCGACAACAAGGATTGGAAGTCGGGACGCCAATCAGCAAGGACGATTGGTGTCGGTTGGATGCCCGCAAAGTCGGGTGATGCATGCTCATCCGCTGCCCGCATTGTCATATTCGCCAAGCGATCAGCACCGATGAATTGAGAAGTAGCCAGGGCCCGCTGATTTGTAGCGGTTGTGGCTGCTGTTTCGACGTGTTATCGGCGCTGAGTGGTGGTCCGAGTTCTGATTCGGCGCGGATTTCCGCACAAGCGGGGTGGAGCCGGTCATCCAAGTTTTGGGGCTACGCTTCGTTGGCGATGTTGGCCTTGTTGATTGGGCAAATGTTCTATTTCGAAGGCGCCGCTTTGACCAATCGGCCCGCCAGTCGCGGCGTATTGTTAGCTGTATGTTCGGTATTGCATTGTCAACTGCCCACGTACCGAAACCCCAAGGTAATGACTTTTCATCAATTAAGTTTGCAAGTTGGGGCGGACCGTAGCTACTGGCTCAGTGGTGCTCTGTCCAATCGGGGACGGTTTCCGCAAGCAGTGCCTGATTTACGGTTGACGCTGACCGATTTCTCCGGAAACGTAATCGCGCAGCGGGTGTTTAGGGCTGAACAATATCTTGAATCGACGATGTCGTACCCGGATCAGACCAAACCGTTTCGCTTACAGTTCGCCGCGCCTGCGACATCCGTCGCCGGCTATGCAGTAAATTTACTTTGACTCGGCATGACTTACCCGCAACTTTTTCTAAAAAAGCACGAAGACAAGCGCCTGCGGCAAGGCCACCTTTGGGTGTTTAGCAATGAAATTGACAGCCAAAAATCGCCATTGGATGGCTTCTCGCCCGGCGATTTGGTGTGCGTGGCCGATCATGCGGGCAATGCTTTGGGTATAGCTTACTTGAATCCGCATGCGTTGATTTGCGCTCGGCTACTCACCCGGAAAGCCAATGTTAAAATTGGCGAAAAATTTTTTAGACAGCGTTTGCGGCAGGCGTTGGCATTGCGCGAGCGCTTGTTCGATCGACCTTATTACCGCATGGTGTTCGGCGAAAGCGACGGATTGCCCGGTTTGGTGATCGATCGCTACGGTTCGGTTTTATCCGTGCAAATAACCACGATAGGCATGGAATGTCACGTCGAGCTTTTGGTCGGTTTGTTGGTTGAATTTTTGGCCCCGGACGCAGTCCTGCTGAAGAACGACACCGGTCAACGCGAGTTGGAAGGCTTGAACACGGAAGCGCGGCTGGCGTTTGGAAGGCTGCCCGAGCGATTGGAAATTGTCGAGAACGGTACCCGCTTTTTGATCGACGTGGCGGCCGGGCAAAAGACCGGTTGGTTTTACGATCATCGCAATGCCAGGGCGCGTTTCGCCGCGATAGCCAAGGACGCCAGGGTTTTGGATTTATTCAGCTATGCCGGCGGTTGGGGAATCCAAGCGGCGGTAGCAGGGGCGGCGGCAGTATGTTGCGTCGATAGTTCGGAGTCGGCCCTGGCGTTGGCGGCCGCCAGCGCGGGCTTGAACGGCGTTGCCGATAAGGTGAGCTTTATCCGAAGCGATGTGTTCGAATTTCTCAAGCAAGCGCGGGAAGGACGGCAGCGCTACGACGCGATCGTGCTGGATCCGCCGGCTTTGATCAAGCGTAAAAAAGATTTCAAGTCCGGGTACGAGGCCTACCGCCGTTTGAACCAGCTGGCGTTGCAAGTGCTGGAAGCCGACGGCATTTTGGTGTCCGCTTCTTGCTCTCATCATCTGAGCCGGGATAACCTACAGGAGATTCTGAGGTCGTCGGCCAGGCACATTGATCGGCATTTGGTGTTTTTCGGCGCGGATGGTCAGGGAGGCGATCACCCAATTCATCCGGCTGTTCCGGAAACAGAGTATTTAAAAACGTTTTTTTGCGCTGTTTCGCCGAGTTTGTGAGCTAGCGATGCCGTCAGCGAAGCCCAACCCATGCACGCTATGCGGCCAACCGGTAAAGGTTGGCGGCTTCAAACTGCTGACCGAGGATGGGCTCAAACGATTTTGCTGCGAAGGTTGCCGCAGTATTTTCCAATTGCTCAATGCCGAGCAAACTATAACAACAATACCCGAGGAGAAACTTAGATGAAAGCCTGCGAGTCCTGCGCGGAACGCGTCAGAATTGGATGCCGTCACCAGCAAATGCCCGTCATTTCCAGAGCGATTGGTCTGCTATTCATATATTTGCCGATTTTGACGCTACCATTTGTGATCCTCAGTGCGTATTTGACCTACTGGAGTTTAAAACTGGTCGGCGCTGAAAACGTGAAAACTTGGAGCGATTTTTTGCCGGATCGGGCCAGTCATCGCTATAACTTAAAGAACCAAATCACAATGGATGGGTCGTTTAAGTTCAGCATGGCCCAGTCCAAATTGTTTTGGATCTTGAATTGCACTTGGTATTGCCCTTACAGCGTCGCGCTGTTCGAATGGCACGCCTACATGGTCAAAGTCGTTGAAAATTGGTGGTGCCCGTTCACTCACGATCGCAAAAACGGATACACGAACGGCGCGATCGATCAGTCGTTTTGGCATATTTATCCGGAAGAAAAGGCTAAATTGCATGAGGACGATAAAAACAATCCCATTTTTAACGAGGCTGCGGAAGAGTAATTCGGATGTCATCCGCGGTTCACGTTGAGCTGGGAAAATGTCCGATGTTCAGCTGGAGGCCCTGACTGGCAGAGGCTTTTTATAATTTTTGGAATTTCAAACGGAATGAATACGGAAACAAATAAACCAATATTGGTCTGGGCTTTGTGGGGTGGTGCTCTTCTGTTGCTCGGTTTGGCGTTTCGCGGCAGCATCGACGACATGATGACGACTTGGACGAAAAGGGAGGAGTACAGCCATGGATTTTTTATTCCGTGCATTTCCGCCTACCTGCTTTGGATTCGCAGGCATGAACTGACCTGGGTTGGTGACATTCGGCAGTCCCTAGCGGGGATGGGCTTGTTGGTCATCGCGTTGCTACTGTTGGTGCTCGGCGGCCTGGCGACCGTGAAAACCTTGGAGCAGTACGGGTTGATTTTGGCCTTGGTCGCGGTTTTTACGGCCGCGTTCGGAACGCGGGGCTTACGCACTGGCGCGATGCCGCTGTTGTTCTTGATCTTCATGGTGCCGTTCCCGGACTTCATCCTGAACAATTTGTCTTCCAAATTGCAATTGATCTCCTCCTGGCTCGGCGTGGAATTTATCCGCGCCTGCGACATCATGGTGTATTTAGAGGGGAACGTCATCGATCTGGGTGTCTATAAACTACAAGTAGTCGACGCTTGTAGCGGCCTGCGCTATTTGTTTCCGCTGGCCAGTCTGGCGTTTTTATGCGCCTATCTCTTTAAGGGCCCGTTTTGGCAAAAATTGCTGATCTTTTTGTCATCCATGCCGCTGACCATTTTCATGAACAGCTTTCGTATCGGGGTTATTGGCGTGCTAGTCGATAACTGGGGAACCGATATGGCCGAGGGCTTTTTGCACGATTTCGAAGGCTGGGCGGTGTTTTTGTTGTGCATGGTGTTGCTGTTCGTCGAAATGTGGGTCTTTAGCCGAATCAGTGGTCGCCGCCTCTCAATGAACGAGTTGGTGCAAATTCCCGAAGAATGGGGACAGGCTTCTTCTCGAATGCCGCCAGCGGTGTTAAATGTCTCAGTTTACGCGGTGCTCTTTTTGGCGGTTTTAGGCGGGCTCGCCTCGGAGAAATTCAAGGGCCGAGAGGATATTATTCCTCAGCGTAAAGCTTTTCTGCATTTCCCGACTCAATTAGGCGATTGGCGAGGCCATAACGACTATCTGACACAATATTATTTGAACGAATTGAAATTAACGGATTACGTCATCGTTAACTTTCTGCAACAAGGTACCCGCAATTCAATCAACTTTTACAGTGCCTATTACCAGTCGCAACGTAAAGGCGCGGTCGTACATTCGCCGCGCAGCTGTATTCCGGGTGACGGCTGGCAAATCGTCAGTTTTGAACAACGTGAGTTTCCGGAATTTCGAATAGGCGACGAAGCGGTCAAGCTTAGCCGCGCGATCATCCAAAAAGGCGATAGTCGACAATTGGTCTATTTTTGGTTTCATCAGCGAGGTCGTCAGGTCACCAACGAGTTTCTGGTCAAGTGGTACTTGTTTTACGACGCGATCACGTTAAATCGTACCGACGGGGCCTTGATTCGTCTGGTAACTCCCGTCGATAAAGTCGAGGATATTGCGCTTGCGGACAGGCGCTTGCAGGATTTTATGAAGTCGCTGTTACCGGTGTTGCCCGAGTACTTGCCGGGCAAAAATGTCGTTCCGACCGTTCAATCGTCAGATTAAGATCAAGTTTCATTAAAATTTTAGTAACAGTACCCCATGGTAGAGGAGCAATAGTGAATAGAAAGAAAGCGTTGGTCACTGGGATCACCGGACAGGACGGTTCGTATCTGGCAGAGTTTTTGTTGGAAAAAGGCTATGAAGTGCATGGGATCAAGCGGCGGTCTTCGTTGTTTAACACCGAGCGGGTCGATCATATTTACCAGGATCCACATATTCGCGATCCGAAGTTTTTTCTGCATTACGGCGATTTGACCGACAGCTCCAATCTGACCCGGATTTTGAGCGAAATTCGGCCGGACGAGGTGTATAACTTGGGGGCAATGAGCCACGTTGCGGTATCTTTTGAGTCGCCCGAATATACCGCGGATGTCGATGCGATTGGTACGCTTAGGTTGCTCGAAGCCATTCGCTTTTTAGGCATGGAGAAACAGACTCGGTTTTATCAGGCCTCGACTTCCGAACTCTATGGCTTGGTTCAGGAAATCCCGCAAAAGGAGACCACTCCGTTCTATCCCCGGTCCCCTTACGCGGTTGCCAAACTATATGCGTACTGGATCACCGTAAATTACCGGGAAGCTTACGGGATGTATGCGTGTAATGGCATTTTGTTCAATCACGAATCCCCGCGTCGCGGCGAAACCTTTGTTACCCGGAAAATTACCCGTGGCCTCAGTAATATAGCCATCGGTTTGGATAGCTGCTTATTCATGGGGAATATGGATTCACTCAGGGACTGGGGCCATGCGAAAGATTATGTGCGGATGCAGTGGATGATGTTGCAGCAAGAGCAGCCCGACGACTTCGTTATTGCCACCGGGGTTCAATATTCCGTAAGACAATTTATCGAAATGTCTGCGGGCGAATTGGGGGTGACGATTCGCTGGGAAGGCAGTGGCGTCGAAGAAAAAGGTTATGTTGAATCAATCGTTGGCGACAAGGCGCCAGCGCTACGAGTGGGACAGAATATAGTTGCGATCGACCCAAGATATTTTAGGCCAGCAGAGGTCGAAACCTTGTTGGGCGATCCAACCAAGGCAAAAGAAAAGCTAGGTTGGGTGCCGCAAATTACACTAGCGGAAATGGTATCGGAAATGGTGGCGTACGATCTTGAGCAAGCACGCAAACACGCGCTGTTGAAGGATCAGGGTTACAACGTTTCCGTAAGTCGGGAGTAAGGCGGTGGCCGATATGGATAAAAAAGTCTTTTTGGCCGGACATCGGGGGATGGTCGGTTCTGCTATTCATCGGCAACTGTTGGACGCCGGCTATCGGAATGTGGTTGTCAAGACTCATGCGGAATTGGATTTAACCGATCAGGAGCAGGTTCGTCGGTTTATGCAGCATGAGCGTCCACAGCTGGTGATATTGGCGGCGGCAAAGGTAGGGGGCATCCACGCGAATAACGAATATCCAGCGGAGTTCATCTATCAAAACTTGATGATGGAAGCCAATGTAATCCACGAAGCGTGGCGTTCAGGGTGCCAGGACCTGCTGTTTTTAGGAAGTTCGTGCATTTATCCAAAATATGCCGCGCAACCTATGGCAGAAAGCGCACTGCTGACGGGCGTTTTAGAGCAGACCAACGAGCCTTACGCAATCGCGAAAATTGCAGGGATCAAGCTTTGCGAGTCATACAATCGACAATACGGCACGGATTATCGATCAGTAATGCCAACCAATCTATATGGTGAAAACGATAATTTTCATCTTGACAATAGTCATGTTATCCCTGCAATGATCCGTAAATTCCACGATGCGAAGGTTAACGGGGACCCTAGCGTTACAGTTTGGGGGACGGGCAAGGCCATGCGTGAATTTTTGCATGTCGAGGATATGGCTGCGGCGTGCTTGTATATCATGGGGTTGGAGAAGCAGCATTACCAATCAGTCACCGAACCAATGTTGTCTCATATCAATGTGGGAACCGGTGTTGATGTAACGATACGTGAGTTAGCCGAAACGATTGGCGCTGTTGTAGGGTTTGATGGTGAGATCATTTGGGATACCACTAAGCCCGACGGCACACCACGCAAATTGATGGATAGCTCCAAAATTAGGGCACTTGGTTGGCAGCCGAAATTCGACTTGGTTTCTGGATTAAGCGTTACTTACCAGTGGTTTGTGGAAAATCAAGGACGGTTTAAGAATCACTGATTTGAGTTATTTGGGTGGCATAAAAATTAAAA
>NZ_JBYMAP010000031.1:0-26100 GCF_057766305.1 Methylomonas sp. BG-2
GAATGCGATTGTCGACGCCGTCGTGACCACGCGCGACAACGGTGAAATCGACTTTATGAACGCCCGCGCTTTAGATATGTTCGGTCCCAAGCTACTCGAAGCCGGCCGCAATATTGACCAATTGTTTTCGGTACAAGTCGCCGGCAATATCCGGCTCCCCAGCGAATTGATCGCCGAAAGCCAAGGCGCGCACGCCCCTCTTAAATTCGAACATTGCCGACTGACCGTCAGCGATCAACAAAGCGTAACCGCCAATCTGGTAGTGGCACCGCTGTTCGGCAGCCAAGGCGAAGCGCTCGGTGCCGTGATTACGGTCAACGACCTCAGCGAACGCATGCTAATGGCAAAGCTGTTGCTGAAAAAGGCCGAGGAATTCAGTGAGATCCGCGAGTCCATGGATCGCGTCGAGCAAATGAGTACCGCCAAAAGCCAATTCATGGCCCAAATCGGCCATGAGCTGCGCACACCATTGAACGCGGTCATCGGCTTTGCGCAATTGCTGCAAATGGAGGACCCCGAGCACCCACTGGCCGCCGAACATCTGGACGCCGCGAACGAGATATTCAAGGCCGGCATGCATTTGCTGAATTTGATCAACGACTTGCTGGACTTGGCCAGAATCGAATCGGGGAAGCTGAGTCTGAACCTAACCACGGTCGAACTGGCGCCACTGTTGGACGATTGTCTGGCCTGGATCGCGCCGCTCGCCAACCCGAACGCGATCGCGGTCGAACTGGACAACCCGCTGCCCCCGACGACCTGTTTGCACGCCGATGCCGGCCGCGCCAAGCAGGTCTTGCTGAATTTTTTGTCCAACGCCGTCAAATACAATCGGCCCGGCGGCCGTATCGTCGTATCGACCCAGACCACCGACACCGGCTATATTCGGATATCGGTAACCGATACCGGGCCAGGATTAAACGCGGCACAACTCGATCGCTTATTCGAATCCTTCGAACGCCTGGGTGCGGAACACAGTGACATCGAGGGGACCGGCATCGGTCTGGCAATCGCCAAGCAGCTGACGGAGTTGATGGCGGGACGAGTCGGCGTCAGCAGCATCCCCCAGGTTGGCAGCACTTTCTGGGCCGAGTTTCCGCGGGCATAAGCCCTAATGCCGTCTATACTTGCCGGCGAACCCATCGCGCGGCTTGCGCAAGGCTTTCGAACTTTCGAGAGGGCATCCATGAAAATCTTATTCTTATGTTTGATCTGGCTGAGCTGCGCCGCCGGCTCGGTCCGCGCGGAGCAGTCGGCCATCGGCTACGTCAAAACTGTTGCCGACGCAACGGTGATCGTCGAAGGCAATCTGCAAGTTCAGGCCGTATTGGGCTCGCCGATCAGAGTCGGTCAAGTCATCAAAACCGACGAGCGCGGCGCGGCCGGAATTACGTTGAAAGACAACACCGTGCTGTCGATAGGACCGAACACCGAACTGGAAATCAAGGCCTACCAATTCGAACCGCAACAGGACCGCTTGGAATTGAATGCCAGCTTGCTAAAAGGCACGCTCCACTATATTTCCGGCGTTATCGCCAAACTGAAGCCGGAGGCAGTAACGCTGAAAACGCCGTCCGGCGTCATCGCGGTGCGCGGCACGCGATTTCTGGCCAAAGTCGATCCATAAGCGGGAGCCGCCATGACTATCAAGCGAATTAAACCCTTAATACTGCTGCTAACCGTCGCGCCGATGTTCGCCGGCTGTAGCTCGTCGTATCTGGTGTTGTTGGAAGATCACGACGGCAGCACCGGTCAGGTGGTATTCAAAGCGGCAGACGGCGAAACCGTGTTGGACCGCGCCGGCTTGGCGACCCGCATCGACCAAAAGGGAGAGGTTTATCAGGCCGACCAAAAACAGATTCAATCCGACTTCGGCCGTGCGCTCGGCTCCGAGCCGGTCGCACCGGAAGTTTTTTTGTTGTACTTCGAAACCGGCGGTACCCGCTTGACGGTGGAATCGGCGGCGCAGCTACCTAAAATCATCGAATCGGCAAGCCGCCACCCGGCTGCCGATATTTCCATCATCGGCCATACCGACACGGTCGGCGCGGCGGCCGACAACGAGACGCTGGCGAAAGAACGCGCCGAACAAGTGGCCAAGCTATTCGGCACCGGACAGCTGGATGTCAAGGAAATCGCGGTGACGTCTCACGGCGAGAAAAACCCGCTGGTAAAAACCGCCGACGAAACTCCGGAACCGAAAAACCGGCGGGTCGAAGTCACGATACGCTAGATTAGCCAGTCTTCTTGAAAGACTTGAATCAATCTAAAACCCGCTAACCAATCGCTTAGCGGGCTTGGCGACAACAAAGCGTGCTTGCAGGCTTATTCGCTGGCCAGGATTTTGGCGAGTTGGGCGGCCGGCACGTACCCCGGCAATACGTTACCTTTTTCGGTGACGATCATCGGCGTGCCGTTCATGCCGAATTCCTCGCCCAAAGCCATGTGATTATCGACCGGATTGTCGCAGGCTTTGCTGTCCAGATTTTCGCCTTTCTTGGCCGAGGTCAGCGCTTTGTTGCGATCGGGCGCGCACCAGACCGACACCGCTTTCTTGTAGGAATCCGACCCCTTGCCGGCCCTGGGGAAAAACAAGTAGCGTATCGTGATGCCCTGCGCTTGATATTGCTCCATCTCGGAATGCAGTTTCCGGCAATAGCCGCAATCAATGTCGGTAAACACCGAAACCTGATGCTTGGGTGACTCGGGTTTGAAAATAATCATATTTTTCTCGCCGACTTTGTCGAGCGCGGTTTTTCTGGCGCCGGCCTGCTTGGTTTCGGTGATGTTTTTCTTAGCCTCGGCATCGAACAGCTGCCCTTGCAACAAATATTTGCCGTCTTCCGAAGCGTAGAAAATATTGGCGCCCATCGTGACTTCGTATAAACCTTTGATTTCAGCCGGTTTGATTGAATCGATCTGCCCGGACGGCATGAAATCGGTCAAGGCTTTCTTGATGGCGGCTTCGTCGGCGGTCGCGTTAGCACTGATCGCGGCCGAAGCGGCAATCACCAGGGTTCGAAACAATGTTTTCATGGAATAGTCCGAGGAATGGTAAAGAAAGCGGTTGACTCGACGCGGCGCGAATCGTTCCAAGTTATTGGAACAATCGGTCAATATCCAAAAACATCGCCAGCGCCATCAGCATCATCAGCAAAAACATGCCGACTTGTTGAAAATACATTTGGATCTTGTCCGGCAACGGCCGACCGCGCAACGCTTCAACCAGATAAAACAGCAGGTGGCCGCCATCCAGCACCGGCACCGGCAACAGATTGAGGACGCCCAAGCTGACGCTGACCAAGCCGAGAAACTTCAAAAACGCCGTTAGGCCCATTTCCGCCGACTGGCCGGCATATTGGGCAATGCTGATCGGACCGCTCAAATTATCGACCGAAGCCGAACCGACCAACATCTTGCCCATCATTTTCAGCGTCGCGGTCGCGTAAAACCAAGTCCGCTCCAAGGCCAGCGGCACCGCGTCCCAGGGCGTTTTAGACGACTTGACCAACACCGAATCGCTCAATTCCTTCGGTATGTAGACACCGGCGCCGATCTTGCCGATCTCCCGGCCGTCGTCCTGATGTTCGCGGCGCGGCGTAAGTGCCAACGGCACTTGTACGTTGTCGCGCTCTATCAGCAGTTTGATCGTTTGATCCGGTCTGGCTTGCACATAATCAACCCACTGTTGCCATTCGCCGATCGGATTTCCATCGGCGCTGACAATCAGATCGCCGCTCAACAAACCCGCCTGCTTGGCGACACCGTCTTCGAGCAGTTTACCCACTACCGGCTTGACCACCGGCATCCACGGCTTTAGTCCGAGGCGTTTGTGCAAAATTTCCGGAGACTCGACATCGCTAGGTTGTAATTGCAACTGTCTAAGCTGCCGGCTATCGTCGTTACTTTTAACAGCAATGTCGATTTGGGTCTGGCCGTCGATTGCCGACGACAGCACGGCGTCCAAGGCATCCATCCAGGTCGGCGTATCCTTGCCGGCCACGCCGACAATTTCATCGCCAACCGTGAAACCGGCCGCAGCCGCCAATGACTCCGCTTCCACGCCACCAACAACAGGTCTCACGCCGACTTCGCCCAGCACCAGCACGGTCCAGAACAAAACCACGGCCAGCGACAGGTTGGCCAACGGTCCGGCCGCGACCACCGCCGTTCTGGCCCACAAGGGTTGGCGGTTAAAAGCGTAGGGCAAATCCTCTGGACTCACCTCGCCCTCCCGCTCGTCGACCATTTTGACGTAACCGCCCAACGGCACGGCGGCAATGACGAACTCGGTGTCTTGGGGCGCCTTGCGCCAAGTCCAGATCGGCTTACCGAAACCAATGGAAAAACGGATAACTTTGACACCGACTTTACGCGCCACCCAGAAATGACCGAATTCGTGAAATGCGACCAGAACCGCGATAGCGACAATGAAATAAAAGACGGTGTGCAGCGTATCCATGGTTAGGCGGTCAATTCGGCAATGATGTCGTTTGCGACTTGCCTAGCTTGACTGTCGGCTTGCAGGATCAGTTCCAAACTATCGGCACTGTCCGCTTGAAACCTCGCCATGCCGCGCTCGATGATTTTGGCGATATCGGTGAACTTGATCTTCTCGTTCAAAAATGCATCGACCGCGACTTCGTTGGCGGCATTCAACACGGTCGGCATGATCCCGCCGGCCTTGATCGCTTCGTAGGCCAGGCGCAGACAGGGGAAGCGGTTTAAATCGGGCTGTTCGAAATCCATGTGTTTGACCTCGAAAATGTTCAGCGGCGCGACGCCGGAATCGAAGCGCTCCGGCCAGGCCATCGCATAGGCGATCGGCGTACGCATGTCCGGATTGCCCATTTGCGCCAGGACCGAGCCGTCCACGTAATCGACCATCGAATGGATGATGCTTTGCGGATGAATCACGACCTGGATCGCATCCGGGTCCATGTTGAACAACAGGCAGGCTTCGATCAACTCCAGCCCTTTATTCATCATCGTCGCCGAATCGACCGAGATTTTCCGGCCCATATCCCATTTAGGATGCGCCACCGCTTGCTCTGGCGTGACAGCATCCAGATCGGCAATCGGCGTTTGCCGAAACGGACCGCCGGAAGCAGTCAGCAAGATGCGTCGCGCTTGCTTGGCGGTATGTCCGGTCGTATAGCCGGCGGGCATGCATTGAAAGATCGCGTTGTGTTCGCTGTCGATCGGCAGCAGCGTCGCGCCGGACTCGGCGATCGCTTGCATGAATATCCCGCCGGACATCACCAAGGCTTCCTTGTTCGCCAATAACACGGTTTTGCCGGCCTTGGCGGCGGCCAGCGTGGGCAGCAGGCCGGCGGCACCGACGATAGCGGCCATCACAGCATCCACGCTTTCCAGCGTCGCCACGGTTTCCAGTGCTTCGGCACCGGCCAACACCGTGATATGCGCGATCGGCGAACCGGCGATTTTGGCTTTGAACGCATCGGCATTGGCCGGGTTGGCGACAACCGCATAGTCCGGCTTATGCTCCAGACATTGCTGGAATAGTGCATCGATGTTGCCGTTGGCGGTCAGCGCGACGACCCGATATTGATCGGGATGACGCGCGACGACATCCAGTGTGCTGACGCCGATAGAACCGGTCGCGCCCAGTATGCAAATACCTTTCATGAGTAAAAAATCCGGCCGATCAATAAAATGCCCGCATAGAAGAACGGAGTTGCGGCAACGATACTGTCTATCCGGTCGAGCACGCCGCCATGACCCGGCAACAAGTTGCCGCTATCCTTGACGCCCTTGCGGCGTTTGACCAAACTGAAAAACAAGTCACCGTAGATCGATATCAAAACAGTGAATACCGACAGTATCAACATATCGATAAACACCAATTCGTCCAGGAACTGCATCATACCTTCCTGGGATTCCGCCGATTCGGTGGAAATGGTTTTGCCGTAAATAAAGAAACCGATTCCGCAAACCACCGCGGAGACCAACGCACCGTACATGCCCTGGATGGTTTTGCCGGGGCTGATTTCCGGCGCTAATTTATCGCTACCCCATTTTTTGCCCGCAAAATAAGCGGAAATATCGGCCGCCCAGATCAACAACAACAAGTAAATCACCATGCCGGAACCGTAATAGGCCCGCAGCTTGCTCAGGAACATCCAGGCTGACATCAACACCATCCAACCCAGGAAGGCTTGCAAGCGCGGCGAAAACTCGATTGTCAACAGCTGCGGCCCGGTCTGGCGTATCAACACCATGGTCAGAATCCAAAACAACACCGGCGCAAACACCAGCCATTCCAACACATCGGAATAATCCTTAATTTCCGGCCATTCCATCGCTTCGCTGAGCAACTCCAGCAATTCGGTCCAATAAGTGACGCCGAACATCGGCACCAGCATCGCGACGAAAAACAACAGCTTGCGTCCCAAGCTTTCGACGCCGGTCAACGCCAGCCATTCCCAAGCGGCGATAAAGGTAATGACGGCGATAAAAAGCGAAAACAACGGGGCGGGCAATTCGAAGACGGCGGCGATGGCCAGTGCCGCCAACACCGAGGCGGTTAAAACGCGTTTCAATAACATGAGCTGATTTTCTTATATTTATGGTTATGGAAAAATCCCTAGCGCACTTTTTGAGCAATGACCTGCTCGCCGGTGTGCCCGAAGCGACGTTGCCGGCCCTTGAAGCTGGCGATCGCTTTGTCGAGCGAGGCCTGATCGAAATCCGGCCATAAGGCGTCGGTAAAATAAAACTCGGTATAGGCCGATTGCCACAGCAGAAAGTTGCTGATGCGCTCTTCGCCGCCAGTGCGAATGAACAGGTCCGGCTCCGGCAAGCCGGCGGTCATCAGGTGGCTATCGACCAACTGTTCGGTTACTTCGGACGCTTGAATGACGCCGGCCAATACGTCGGCGGCTATTTTACGCGCGGCTTGGGTAATATCCCAGCGGCCGCCGTAATTGGCGGCTATCAGCAGGGTCAAACCGGTATTTTGGGAGGTCTGTTGCTCGGCGGCGGCAATTTTTTGTTGCAGTTTCTCGGGGAATGCGCCTTTGTCGCCAATGATTTTCAAGCGGATGTTGTTCTTGTCGAGTTTGTCGACCTCGGATTGCAGCGTCGCCATGAATAGCTCCATCAGCAAACTGACTTCATCTTGGGGACGGCGCCAATTCTCGCTGCTGAACGCGAACAGCGACAGCACTTCGATTTGCTGTTTGGCGCAGTATTCGACGATTTTTCTGACCGCTTTGACGCCAGCATGATGCCCCATGATTCTGGGCATCATCCGCTTCTGCGCCCAACGGCCGTTGCCGTCCATAATGATGGCTATATGCCGGGGATTGCCGTTATCCACAGCCGTTTTTTCGTTGCTGACATCAGTCATCTCGCCTCCCGCTTACATCGAAAGCAGGTCGGCTTCTTTCTCTTCGAGATGCTTTTCCACTTCCTTGATGTATTGATCGGTGAGCTTTTGAATTTTATCTTCGGCCTGACGAGCGTCATCCTCGGAGATCAGCTTTTCCTTCAACGCGTCCTTGACCGCCGCATTGGCGTCTCGACGAATATTGCGTATCGCCACCCGCCCTTGTTCGGCCTCGTTTTTGACGATCTTGACCAGATCACGGCGGCGTTCCTCGGTCAGGGCCGGCAGCGGCAAACGGATCACGGTGCCTTGAGTGGCGGGGTTCAGTCCCAATCCGGACGATAATATGGCTTTTTCGATAGCGCCGACCATGCTTTTTTCCCAGGGCACCACTTTCAAGGTTCGCGCGTCTTCGACAGTGACGTTAGCCACTTGGGACAGCGGCGATTCCGAACCGTAATAAGACACGCTGATTTGATCCAGCAGACTGGGATGCGCCCGCCCGGTCCGGATTTTACTGAAGGCTTTCTGCAAAGCCTCTATGCTTTTCACCATTCGGCTCGCGGCATCTTGTTGAATATCGCTGATCATTGTTATTGATTCCTCACAATTAGAGAGCCGATGTCTTCGCCGCGCATCAGGCGCATCACCGCTCCCGGCTCAAAAACATTCATTACCCGCATGGGCAGATTGTTGTCCCGGCATAAGACCAATGCCGTGGTATCCATCACGTTCAAGCGCTGGTCTATCGCTTCGTCGTAGGTCAAACGCGGGTAAAAAACCGCGTCGGCCACTTTGTTGGGATCGGCGGAATAGACGCCCTTGACCTTGGTCGCCTTAATCATCAAATCAGCGTCGATTTCGATCGCGCGCAGACTGGCGGCGGTATCGGTCGTAAAAAACGGGTTGCCGGTACCGGCCGCGAAAATCGCCACCCGGCCTTTTTCTAGGTGCCTCACGGCCCTGCGCCGAATGTAATCCTCGCAGACCTGATTGATTTTCAACGCCGTCATTACCCGCACCGGTTGACCCAAGTATTCCAGCGCATCCTGCATCGCCAAGGCATTGATAACCGTTGCCAACATGCCCATTTGATCGCCAGTCACTCGATTCAGGGTTTCCGACGCCTTTTCGCCGCCGCGCAGAATATTGCCGCCACCGATTACCAGCCCCACTTGCACGCCGGCGTCGCATAAATCCTTCACTTCGAGGGCTAAGCGCTGGACGATATCCGGATCGATACTACCGCCTTTCTCGCTCATCAGGGCTTCGCCGCTCAACTTCAGCAAAATTCTTTGGCAAATCATTTGATTCATAATCGAACGTCCGTCGGGAGTTTGAGTTAAAGCAACGAATTGTAGAACATAACCGCGTCGAATCCGCTCGACGCACGGCTACTCGCAAATTCAGGCGGAAACCGTTCTCGACTCGGCGCCGGTTTCCGCCTCTGCGCGGCCTAGCCTCTAACTTGCGCCATGACCTCGGCGGCGAAATCCTCTTCTTTCTTCTCAATACCTTCGCCGACTTCGAAACGAGCAAAGCGTACCGCCGAATTGCCTTTCTCTTTCAATAATTGGCCGACGGTTTTGCTGTCGTCCTTGATGAATGCCTGACCTTGCAGCGTAATTTCCGACAAAAACTTGTTAATGCGGCCTGAAACCATTTTTTCGACGATGTCAGCCGGCTTACCTTTGATTTTCTCTTCTTGCTGCGCCAAGAAAATTTCTTTCTCTTTTTCGATGGTTTCCGCGGCTACTTCATCGGCGGAAATGCAAATCGGCTTGCTGGCTGCAATGTGCATCGCGATATCTTTACCCAATTCGGCATCCGCTTTCGCCAGCTCGACGATAACACCGATTTTGCTACCGTGCAGATAAGCCGCTTGACCGCCATCGGTAGTAGTGTATTTGACGAAGCGGCGCACGGTGATGTTTTCACCAATTTTGGCAATCAATGCCCGCCGGGTTTCATCCAAGCTGACACCTGTACTCAACAACATGGCCTGCAAATCTTCGTCGCTATTGACAGTGCTGCTCAAGAGGCTGTTGACCACATCGTTGGTGAATCCGATAAAGTCTTCGCCCTTGGCCACGAAATCGGTTTCGCAGTTGACATCGGCCATCACCACGGTTTTGCCATCCTCGGAAACTTTGACGCCAATGATGCCTTCGGCGGCAATTCGGCCGGACTTTTTATCAGCCTTGGCCAAACCAGCCTTACGCATGTTCTCGATTGCTAATTCCATGTCGCCGTTGGCCTCGACCAAGGCCTTCTTGCATTCCATCATCCCGGAACCGGTACGCTCACGCAGTTCCTTGACCATCGCCGCACTAATACTCATCGTTTTTTCCTCAAGTTTATTAACTAAAAAAACGCCTCACTAAGGAGGCGTTTAAAAGACATACGGTACCGGACACATAACAAGCATCCGGAAGGGCCCGGCGGCATGGCGGCCGGACACCGTCGGAAATTTGCTTACGCTTCCGCGGAGACTTCTTCGACGAAATCGTCGGATTTGCCACCGACGTCCATTCGCAAGGCTTTTGCTTCCAAAATCGCGGCGGCGGCACTTTGACAATACAAAGTGACGGCGCGGATCGAGTCATCGTTGCCGGGAATGACGTAATCAATATTGTCTGGAGAGTTGTTGGAATCGACAACGCCGACCACCGGAATGCCTAATTTTTTGGCTTCCATGATGGCATTTTTTTCGTAGCCGACATCCAACACGAAAATCGCGTCGGGAATACCGCGCATATCCTTGATACCGCCCAGGCTACGCTCCAACTTTTCCAGTTCGCGTTCCATGCCCAGCGCTTCTTTTTTGCTGAAGCGTTGGTACAGCGTACCGTCGGCTTTCATCGCTTCCAGTTCCTTCAAGCGATTGATCGATTTTTTAATGGTCTTGAAGTTGGTCAACATGCCGCCCAGCCAACGATGGTTGACATAGGGCATGCCGCAACGCGCCGCTTCTTCAGCTACGACTTTACGGGCGGCTTTCTTGGTACCCACGAACAGTATGCTACCTTTATTGGCCGTCATTTGACCTAAATAGTTCATCGCATCGTTGAACAACGGCAAGGTGTGTTCCAGATTGATGATATGAATTTTATTCCGCGCTCCAAACAAATATGAAGCCATTTTGGGGTTCCAGTAACGGGTTTGGTGACCGAAGTGCACACCCGCTTCCAGCATTTGACGCATTGACACTGCTGCCATTTACTTCTCCTAAAATTGCCGAATAATTCGGCGTTGGGTTACGCCTCCACTGATCCCGACCGGTGACCCGCCTTTTCAAAAAAAGCCGAGCACCCCACCGATCGTGTCGATAAGTGTGAGTATTGGTTACTTGGTGAACTTACCTTTATACCATGATCGCGTTTTCCCAACAAGCTTAAACCTGCTAGACTGCGCTGCCTTAGCGGCGCATTCCGCGATGCGATCCCGCGCGGCTCCTTGTTTTTTCAACCATTACGACCCTCGAATGACTATCAGCATTAAGAACGCCGACGAAATCGCGAAAATGCGCGTGGCAGGCAAATTGTCCGCCGAAGTATTGGAAATGATTGCACCGCATGTCGTTGCCGGCGTGACCACCGAGGCGCTCGATAAAATTTGCCACGATTACATCGTGGACGTTCAACACGCCGTTCCGGCGCCGCTGAATTACCGTGGTTTTCCAAAGTCGATCTGCACATCGGTCAATCACCAGATCTGTCACGGCATTCCAAGTGAAAAAAAATTAAAAAACGGCGACATCGTTAATATCGATATCACGGTCATCAAGGACGGCTACCACGGCGACACCAGCAAAATGTTTTGCATCGGCGACGTCAGCCCGCACGCCAAGCGCCTGGTGGACATCACGCGCGAATGCCTGATGCTGGGGATTGCCGAAGTCCGCCCCGGCAAGCATTTTGGAGACATTGGGCACGCGATCCAAAAGCACGCCGAAAAGCATCGCTACTCGGTGGTTAGGGAATTCTGCGGGCACGGCATCGGCAAGCAATTTCACGAAGAACCCCATGTCATGCACTTCGGCAAACCGGGCGACGGCGCGACGTTCGAACCAGGCATGATTTTCACGATAGAGCCGATGATCAACCTCGGCAAGCGCCACATGAAAATCCTCGGCGACGGCTGGACCGCGGTCACGAAGGATCACAGCCTGTCGGCACAATGGGAACACACGATCTTGGTAACCGAAACCGGCCACGAAATCCTGACCCTGAGGCAAGAAGAGCTGTGAGAGGCAGTTGCTTTTCCGAAAACGACTTCCTGGGTTGTTTCGGCCAAGACAATCCAGTCGCCTCGTTCAAAAGCGCCATCGCCAAGGAAAATGCCCATTTAAAGCTACGCTTCAACCCCGATCAAGCGACCGCCGGGCTGCTGACCGAGAAAGCCCATTTCATCGACAACCTGCTGCAAGCCTGCTGGAAGCACTTCATGGGGGCTTGCGACACCCACCACGGCCTGGTGGCGACCGGCGGTTACGGACGCGGCGAACTATTCCCCTACTCCGACATCGACATCTTGGTTCTGCTGGACGTCACTTGCGCCGAGGACTACCGGGAAGCCGTCGCCGGTTTTGCCAATTTTCTGTGGGATATCGGCCTAAAACCCGGACTAAGCACCCGCAGCATCGCCGAATGCCTGCAAGCCGCGGCAGCCGACCAAACCGTGTTTACCAGCTTGCTGGAGACCCGCCTGATCGCCGGCAGCACGCCGCTATTTGAAACCCTAAAGCAACAGGTCAATTCCGACAAACTGTGGCCGTCCGAAAAATTCTTTCCCGCCAAGCTCAGCGAGCAAGAGCGCCGCTACGCCAAATTTCACGACACCGCTTATAACCTGGAACCGAACATCAAGGAAGGCCCCGGCGGCCTGCGCGATCTGCAAGTCATCAGCTGGGTGTTCAAACACCACTACAAAGCCGCATCGCTGCGCGAGCTGATCAAATACGGTTTTCTACCCAAATCCGAATACGACAATTTGATTACCGCTCGCGACATACTGTGGCGCCTGCGGTTTGCACTACACAACCTAACCGGCCGCTGCGAAGACCGCCTGCTGTTCGATTACCAACGCGAGCTCGCCGCCCAATTCGGCTATTTCGACACGAACAATCAGCCGGATGTCGAGCAATTCATGCAATTTTTCTTCAAGACCGTCGTCGATATCGAGCGACTCAATGAAATGCTGTTGCAATTGCTCAACGAAAAACTGATCAGCAACAAGGAAAGCCTGAATCCCATCCCAATTACCGCGAACTTTTCGTCAATCGACGGTTACCTGGAAGCCTCCAACAAGGACGTCTTCCAAAAGCAACCGCTGGCGCTATTGGAAATATTCTTGATTTTGCAACAATCGCCGTCGTTAAAAGGTATTCGCGCCAGCACGATACGGCTAATCCGTAAAAGTCTGCCCCTTATCGACGAGGACTTCCGGCAAAACAAGCAAGCCAACCGCTTGTTTATGGACATACTGCGACAACCGCGCGGCATCACCCACCAACTTAAGCGCATGAACCGCTACGGGATATTGGCGGCTTATCTGCCGGACTTCGCCAACATTGTTGCCCGCATGCAGTACGACCTGTTCCACATTTACACGGTCGACGAGCATACGCTGTTCGTGATTCGCAACCTGCGCCGCTTTTCACTGGCCAAGCACAACAAGGAATTGCCGTTTTGTAACAACATCTTCCTGCTGATTTCCAAGCCGGAAATTTTGTACATCGCCGCGTTGTTTCACGACATCGCCAAGGGCCGCGGCGGCGACCATTCGACTCTGGGCGAAACCATCGCCCGTCAGTTTTGCCAGCAGCACGAGTTGCCCAGCTCCGACACCAAAATCATTACCTGGCTGGTTCGCAACCATTTGCTGATGTCGATGACCGCGCAGCGCAAGGACATCAGCGATCCCGACATCATTCACGACTTTGCATTGCACGTCGGCAGCATCGAATACTTGAACTACCTGTATTTGCTGACGGTGGCCGACATTCGGGCGACCAACCCCAGTCTTTGGAATGCCTGGAAAGATGCATTGCTGAAGGAGCTGTACATTTCAACGCACCAAGCGCTGCATCGCGGCCTGCTCAATCCAATGGCCCGATCCGAACGCCTCGACGAAAACCGCAAGGAAGCCCGGGACGAATTGATCAAGCTCGGCTTATCACCGGCGTCGATAGAACGTTCTTGGCAACACGTCAGCGACGATTATTTTTTGCGGTACTCCGGTGACGAAATTGCCTGGCATACGGTCGCGATTGCCGCCTGCCACGACCACGAATTACCTCTGGTGCTGTTGCGTCCGCAAACCTTGCGAGGCAGTGCGGAAATTTTCGTCTACACCCACAACGACGTTCAGATTTTTTCGATCTGCACCGCGACCCTGGATCAATTGGGCTTGACCATCCTTGACGCCCGCATCATCACAACCGCCGATCAATACGTTTTAAATAGCTTTCAAGTCCTGGAACAGTCCGGCAAACCGATTACCGACTTACACCGGGAAGTACATATCTGTACCTCTCTGCGCCACGGCCTATTGACCAAGACGGTTAAATCGTCGAAAAACATCCATAAGCAATCGCGGCAAGCCAAGCACTTCCCAATCAAAACCACGCTGACCTATCTGGAAAATCCAACTGATAAACACACGATATTGGAATTGGTGACGACCGACAGAGCCGGCTTGTTGTCGACGATAGGCCGAGCCTTTACCGAACAAAACATCCAGTTGCACGATGCAAAAATCACCACGATAGGTAGCCGAGCCGAGGATATGTTTTACGTCTCCGAGCTGGACGGCTCGCCGATTACCGATCACCACCAGCGCGAAGCATTGCGCGAGACCATACTGCGCCTGCTGAACGGCTAGCAGCCACTTGGCGGTCAGTAAAGCGCTCGCCCAGCGGAGCAAAAACGGATGAGCCTCGTTCGCCTAAACCCAAGACCTTCCGGCAACGCAAGGCCAATGCCTTACTCAGCGACTTTCAGAGCAGCAACAAACGTTCGCCCCGAGCCAACTTTGGCAACCGGCCTTCCAAGCCCATCGCGGCCCTCATTACCTTGTTCCGCGCCGGAGCGATACGCTGCGCCAGACCCAAGCCCAGATTGCGCAAAATCTTTAATGGCAGGATATCGTTGCTGAACGATTGATAAAACACGTCCATCACCGTCATCATTTTCAAATTCTCGTTACGCCGCATCCTTTCGTAACGTTGCAGCACCGCCGCGTCGCCAATCGCCTTGCCCTGCTTGCCGGCTTCGATTACGACTTCGGCCAGCGCGGCGGCATCCAACAAGCCGATGTTCACGCCTTGCCCGGCCAGAGGATTGATCATGTGCGCGGCATCGCCCACCAAGGCAACGCCTTGCTTGACGTAATGCTGGGCATGCTGGCGCCGCAACGGAAAGCTGGCGACGCCCAGCACGCGCCGGATTTCCCCGAGACAACTCGGGAAAGCGGCGATCAGTTCTCGCTTCAAGTCCTCAACGGGTAGCACCTGCAAACGCTTGACTTCGTCGGGCGAGTTATACCAAACCAAGGAAGCGAAATTGCCGGTCAACGGCAGGAATGCTTGCGGTCCGGACGGAACAAAGCGTTGCCAAGTGATGTCCTGCTGGGGGTAATCGGTCTCGACATAGATCACCAGTGCGTGCTGGTTGTAATCCCAACTGGTCACTCCCAATCCGACCGCCTGCCGAACCCTGGAATGCCCCCCGTCGGCTCCGACCAGCATGCCCGTGGCAATACTGGTGCCGTTGGCCAGCGTCAATACGGTCTGACCGCCTAAATAATCGATAGCCGCGATCGAGCACGGCGCAAGCAATTCGATATTGTCGAAATCGGGCAAGCGCTCCAACAAGGCCAACTGCGTGATTCGATTCTCAACGATGTAACCCAACTCCGATGCGTTGATGTCCTTGCTGTTGAACGTGGTATCGCCCGCCGCTTCCCAAACGCGCATGCGCTGAAACGGACAGCATCGCTTGGACTCAATCCCCTGCCACGCACCCACCGCATCGAGTATGGTTTTGGAAGCGATACTCAAGGCCGATACCCGTAAATCGTGCGGCTGCTCCGGCGAAAACGGCTCCGGCAAACGATTTTCGAGCAGCGCGACTTTCAAGTCACTACCGCCCAAGCAGCAGGCCACCGCCGCGCCGACCATTCCGCCACCCACAATTACCACGTCGTATTGTTGTTTCATCATCTTTTATAGTGTGTTGCCGTTTATGCAATGAGTCTGAAGCCGGCCTAGCCGACCCCATGAATGACAGGCTCTAGCGCGCATGGTATCATTGGAAAGTTTCACCAACCGAAAGCCACCTCGGCCAACGAGAACTGGTTGCGACGACTAGCGCAAAGCGAACTTCTCAAATATAGTGACTCTATCACGCAGTCGATTTAAAAACCATAAACCTGCCGTCGGGCCACTTCAGTTGGTTCATTAATCAGGAAGACAGGATCTGGATAGCTATGAATACACACGCCCAGAAAAAATACACCTTCATGCTTTACGACGCTGACCTGTCGCAAGACAGTTGCGGCGTAGGCTTCATCACCCGCAAGGATAGCAGACAGACTCACGAGTTACTGCTGAAGTCGCACGAGGCCTTGTGTACCATCCCGCATCGCGGTGGTATGAGCGCCGAAGGTATTGGCGACGGCGCGGGCGTGAATATCGACCTGTCTTTAACGTTTTTCCGCAAGGTTACCGGCGATGCAATGCTGGAACTGGGCCAATTCGGCGTCGCCAACTTCTTCTTTCCGGAAGACCACGCCCATTACGATTCCGAAGCGCAAAAACTGGTCGAGGAACATCTGAGGGAATTCGATCTGCCGGTGATCAAGTGGCGCGAGGTTCCGGTCGACCATTCGGTATTGAATGCCGCCTCCGTCAAGGCCCAACTGCCTATTAAGCAACTGATTTTCGGCCGCCCCGCATCGTTAAGGGACGCCAGCCACGAGCAGTTCGAAAAACACATTCAGCAAGCGCTGCTGACCATCGAAGTCGACGGCTTCGGCCGGCCGGAATTGCGGGGATTTTATCCGTTGTCGATGAGCTCGCGCACCCAGGTTTACAAGGGCCGCCTGAACTCGTTTGAGGTTATCCCCTATTTCATCGACTTATACGACGCCGACCACGAAATCAGCACGTTGTTTTTCCATACCCGCTTTTCGACCAATACCGCGCCCGCGACGATGATGGCTCAGCCGTTCCGTTATATGGCGCACAACGGCGAGCTAAATACCGACAAGAAAAACCGCCTCAGCGAAAACGCCATCGCCCGGCAAAACAACAAGCATATTGTATTCCCGTGCGGCCAGTCCGATTCCGGCCGACTGGACCAAACGCTGACTCGCCGCATTAACGAAGACGAACTTGATATCGTCACCGCGATTCTGGCGATGATGCCGCCGGCCTGGGAAAACGACCCCACTTTGTCGGACGACGTTCGCGCGATGCTGGAGTATTTCAGCTTGTACGAAGAGAAAAACGACGGTCCGGCCGCGTTGATCTTCAATGACGGCATCCGTGTGGGTGCCCGCCTCGACCGCCTCGGACTGCGCCCGTTGCGCTCGGTGGAAACCCACGAATACTTGGCGGTGATGTCGGAGGCCGGCCAGATCGATTTCCCGCCGGAACAAGTCCTGCGCCGCGGCCGAATCGAAGCCGGCGGCATGCTGTATTTCGATCACGGCACCGGCGAATCTTACAACAGCCACCAAGTGATGGAACGTCTGGCAAAACAAAAAGATTACAAAGCCTTGCTGGCCCAACGTTGCGTCCACATGGACGAACTGCCGAAAGTCGAATTGTCCGAAATCGGCAACGACCACGAGCTGAACATCGATCAGCGCCATACCGCCTACTCGCTGAACCAGGAGAGCTTTAAGTTTCTACTCGACCCTATCCTGCAAACCGGTCTTGAAAAAGTATCCGCGATGGGATACGGCCTGACGCCGAACGCACTGAGCGCGGCCGAGGGCGGTATGTCTCGCTATTTTAGCCAGCGTTTCGCCCAAGTCACCAACCCACCGTTGGACTCGCTACGCGAAAGTGACGGCATGACCCTGCGCGTCGCCTTGGGCGCGAAACCGACTTTCGCGCCGCCGACCAGCAAGCAATTGATGGTCGATTCGCCTATCCTGCAACGCACCCAGCTGGAGCAAATCCGCCGGCAAAACCAAGTTAAAACCGTCACCCTGGACGCGCTGTACACGCCGAATTTCGCCGACGCCGCCCAAAACGAGCAGGCATTGGAACAAGCGCTGCTTGCGGTGTGCGAACAGGTCGAGCAGGCCGCTCGCAACCACACCGGCATCATCATCCTCAGCGACGCCAAGATCAGTAAACACCAGGCCGCCATCCCCGCCCTGTTGATGACCGCCGCCGCCAATCAGCACCTGGTCAAGCAAGGCTTGCGCTTCAACTCATCCATCGTGATGGAAACCGGCCAAGCCGCCAGCCCGCACGACGTTGCAACCATCCTGGGTTTCGGCGCCTCGGCCATTTGTCCGCTCAGCGTGCATAACCGGGTGATGACCGAATACGCCGACGAAGCCGGCCGCAAAAAAGCCCTGTACAACTTCCAGAAAGGCGTCGAAAAATCGCTGATGAAAACCATGGGCAAATTCGGTTTGTGCACCGTGGAAAGTTACATCGGCGGCGAGTTTTTCGAATCCAACTATCTGGACACCGACGAACCGATATTGAACGCCTACTTCCCCAACATCAACTCCTCGGTCGGCGGCGTGCGTTATGCCGACATCGCCGCCAGCAACACCGAATGGCACCACAAGGCTCTATCGGTGCGGGACGAAAACGACATTCCGTTCCTGGGCCTATTCAAGGAACGTCAGGACGGTGCCGGCCACACCTTCGGCAATACCGCGGTACGCGAATACATCGCGATGACCGACGAGCCGATCCTGTATATCCCGCAGGAACAAGCCAATCAAGCCAGCGACACCGCCTACCGCGATTTCGGCTACGACAAGCGCACCCCGGCACAAATCGACGCCTTCGGTATCACGCCGGCCTACCGCAGCTTCACCCGCAATCTGTCTCTGGAGCGCGCCAACCGCCCCGCCGCATTGCGCGACGTGATGGAGTTTCCGGTTGACGTGAGCACCGCCCACACCCAAGCCGAATTCGACCGTCTGCTCGGCAGCCAAAACCTGCTTGGCAACAACAACTTCCTGGTGCGCGGTCTGAAAGTCAGCCAAGCGAACGCCCCACAGGGAAGTGGGAAGCGCAGCGAACTGCCGGGAGCAATTACCGCCGGGGCAGTGTTCAAAGTCGAATTATGCAACGACGCCAACCCAGCCCGCCTGGAGCAATTGGCCGAACATTTGAAAGCCCGTTTTGCCGACCAGGATTTCGGTATTGCCATCGAAAACAACGCCCTCAGTGTGCGCGTCAATGATAGCGACAGCCTGATCCACGCCTACTTGAGCAATATTCGCACTGCCCGCGAGCGCCTGGATTTGAGCAAAGTACAACCGGCCCACGAAATCACCCCGACGTTCGCGTCAGGCGCGATGAGTCACGGTGCACTGCTGGCCGAAGCTCACGAGGCCGTTGCCCAAGGCACCAACATTGCCGGCGCGATGAGCAACTCCGGCGAAGGCGGCGAACATTCCAGCCGTTTCGGCACGCTGCGCTCCAGCAAAATCAAACAATTCGCGTCCGGCCGCTTCGGCGTTTGGGCCGGTTACTTGGCCGATCCGAACTTGGAAGAAATCGAAATCAAGATCGGCCAGGGCGCAAAACCCGGCGAAGGCGGCCAATTGCCGGCCCCGAAAGTGTCGGTGGAAATCGCCGCGTTGCGCGGCGGCACCCCAAAAGTGGAACTGGTCAGCCCGCCGCCGCACCATGACACCTACTCGATCGAAGACTTGGGACAGTTGATTCACGACGCCAAAGCCGCTCGCGTCCGCGTCGTCGTTAAACTGGTATCGTCGGAAGGCATCGGCACCATCGCGGTCGGCGTTGCCAAGGCCGGCGCCGACGTCATCAACGTCGCCGGCAATACCGGCGGCACCGGCGCGGCAGCGGTCACCAGCTTGAAAAACACCGGCCGCTCGCCGGAAATCGGTATCGCCGAAGTGCATCAAGCGCTGGCCGTCAACGGTCTGCGCGACAAAGTCGTCCTGCGTTGCAGCGCCGCCCACCAAAACGGCGCCGACGTGGTCAAATCCGCCATTCTCGGCGGCGACTCCTTCGAGTTCGGCACCACCGCGCTGATGATGCTGCGTTGCGTGATGGCGAAAAACTGCAACATTCGCTGCCCTGCCGGCCTGACTACCGCCCACGAAGAATTCAAGGGCGATCCGCGGGTACTGGCACAGTTCTTCATGAATCTGGCGCACGAAGTCCGCGAGATCCTCGCCGACTTGGGTTACACCAGCCTGAAGGAAATTCGCGGCAAAACCGAATTGCTGCATTTGGTCAACCATCCGAGCATGGTCGGCCAAATTCACTTGCAGAAACTATTGGCCGAAGTAAATGAAATCAAGATCGCCCAGCCGGTGTATCTGGAAAAAGACTTTGCCATCGACGACCGAATTTTTCCGCGAGTCAAAACCGCATTGTTCGAGCAAGGACTGAAACAAGTCGTCATCGAAGGTGACGAGTTCAAACTCAACAACCGCAACAAAACCGTCGGCGGCCAAACCGCGATCGACCTGGAACGCTTTTTGGCCTACGAAATCAGCGCCGAGCAAGTCGCCGCATCCAAAATCGTTTACACCAACCAGCACTGCCGTCGTTATCTAGCCGACGACACCATCGTCGTCCGCACCCACGGCTCGGCCGGTCAAAGCTATGCCGCGTTCAACAACGACGGCATCCGGATGGAACATACCGGTACTTGCAACGACGGTGTCGGTAAAACCGCGTGCGGCGGCACCATCGTGATTAAGTCGCCCGGCGGCGGCTCGAACCTGCCCGGCGAAAACGTGCTGATCGGCAACTTCGCGTTGTTCGGCGCCTCCGGCGGCAAAACCTTCATCAACGGCGAGGCGGGGGACCGTTTCGCGGTGCGCAATTCCGGGGCGATGGCCGTGGTCGAAGGCGTCGGCGATTTTGCTTGCGAATACATGATCAACGGCGCGGTGCTGAACCTGGGCGGCTTCGGTAAAGGTTTCTGCACCGGCATGTCCGGCGGCAACGCGTACCAATACGACCCGGAAAACCGTCTCGAAGATCTTTACGACGAGACCTCCGTGACGATCCACGGCCTAACCGACGGCAGTGACACCGCGGCCAGCCACGAACAGTTCATTCTGTATATGCTGGAACAACACATCGAACACACCGGTTCGGAAAAAGCCAAAGCCATTCTGAACAATTGGGCCAACGAACGCCGGCATTTCAAATTCGCGCTGCCGTTGTGGCTGAATCGTACCCAGACGGCCGAGTTTCTTACCAAATCGATGGACCGTAAGGCCATGATCGAGGAATTGTCGGTAGCCTTCGCCCAGCGGCAAATCGAGCAAATCAAACAGGCTTATATCCATGACAAGGCCCTGTTCGACGGTGCGATTCCCGCTTACGGCGAAACCGATACCGAGCTGACGCTGAAGCTGATCAATAGCTATGCGGTGATCGACAAGGCGCAACAAATCGCCCGAGATCAGCTCCAAAAGGCCGGGCACCCCGCCACGCCCACCCTAATCGATCAACAAGCCCGCAAATTGGTGATGGAGCGGCCGCGTAAGTTGCAAGACGCGCTGATCAAAAATATCCGCGAGGCCTACAGCCAATACGACGACGGTCAATTAGCGGCACTGATGGCGGCGAAACGCTTGAACGATTACAAGACCACGCTGATGCTGCGTGACGTACAAAGCATTTACTCGATCGGTTCGACTGCCTGGATCATCGAGCAAGACCGTGTCAATCGGGCGGCATTGAGCAACTTACCTTCGGTCGACAAAAATCTGGCCAGCCTGGAAAGTCTGGCCATCGTGCAAAACCTGCTGGAATGCGAGGCAGCGTAGTCGAAATCAAAGTGGACTGGGCTAACCGACGCGCTGCCCAGCTATCTCGCCTTGGCGCCAGGTAGTGTTCCACCGATCCAAGCGACGTTGATTTATAGTGACCGGACCGGCGCAAGCCGGTCCCAAGTTGGTAAAGAAATGAAATCACCTTTTATCCCTGAAAACGCCCCCTACTCCGACTCACAACGTGCCTGGCTCAGCGGTTTTTTCGCCGGCATGCATAGCCACATGCTTCACAGCGCCGGCAGCGTCAATTCCGCCAACGCCCGTAACTTGCATATTCTGTTCGGCAGCCAGACCGGCAATTCCGAATCCCTGGCTCATGACGCCGCCGCCCGCGCCAAAAGCCACGGCCTGATTCCCGTCGTCAAGGGCATGGACGAAATTGAAATTGGTCAACTGGCAAACTTCGAATACCTGTTGATTATTACCAGTACCTATGGCGAAGGCGCGATGCCCGACAACGCCGAAATGCTCTGGGAAGCCGCCAGCAGCGACAGTGCCCCGCGCCTGGAGCAACTCAATTACGCGGTTTTGGCACTGGGCGATACCAGCTACGACCTGTTTTGCCAAGCCGGCAAGGACTGGGACGAACGCCTGCAAACCCTGGGCGCCAAGCGCTTGTTCGAACGGGTCGATTGCGATGTCGACTTCGAAGCGCCAGCCGAACAATGGCTCAGCGAAGTAATTCCGTTGATGGCCGACGGCGCCGAAACCGTCGCGGTCGTCGATACCGCGGTTCAGCCAGCCAAATCCCAATACAATCGCAAAAATCCGTTCCCGGCCAAACTGTTGGTGAACCGCTTATTGACCGCCGGTGACTCCTCCAAGGAAACCCGCCACTACGAAATATCGATCGCAGGTTCCGGCCTGAATTACGAAGCCGGTGACGCAATGTGCGTGGTGCCGACCAACTGCCCGCAACTGGTGGCCGATCTGGTCAAGGCCCTGGGTTGCAGCGGCGCCGAGGAAGAGCCGGTGAACGGCGACCTGATGACGCTTTCCGATGCGTTGCGCACTCACTTCGAGATCAAAACCCCGAGCAAGGAGTTGATCGAAGAAGTCGCCAAACGCTCCGGCGACCAGGAGCTGAACACGCTGTTGCAAACCGGCGACAAGGACAAGCTCGCCGATTACTTGTGGGGTCGCGATACGCTGGATTTGCTGTTGCAGTTTCCCGGCGTCGAATTTTCCGCCGCCGAATTTCTGCGTCTGCTGAAGCCGCTACAACATCGCGCCTACTCAATCTCGTCGAGCAGCAAACAACACCCGGACGCGGTCCACCTGACGGTCGCCAGCGTACGCTACGACGCTCACGGCCGCCACCATAAAGGCGTTTGTTCCACCTATCTAGCCGACTTGGTCGACCAAACCACCGATGTGCGGATCTTCTTCACGCCGAACAACAATTTCCGAGTGCCAAGCGACGACAATCTGCCGATGATCATGGTCGGTCCCGGCACCGGTATCGCCCCGTTCCGCGCCTTCTTACAAGAGCGCCAAGCCCGCAACGCCGCCGGCAAGAACTGGCTGTTTTTCGGCGACCGTAACGCCGCGACCGATTTCATTTACCGCGACGAAATCGAGGCGATGCAAACCAACGGCCTGCTGACCAAGCTGGATTTGGCCTTTTCCCGCGATCAGGCGGAAAAGATTTACGTCCAGGACCGCATGAAGGAACACGGCGCCGAGTTGTTCGCCTGGTTGGAGCAAGGCGGCTATTTCTTCGTTTGCGGCGATGCCTATCGAATGGCCAAGGATGTCGATCAAGCCTTGCACGATGTCATCCGCGAACACGGCAAAATGACGTTGGTTGAAGCGGTTGAATACGTCAACCAATTGAAAAAAGACAAACGTTACGTCCGCGACGTCTATTGACCACGACGGGCAAACCGCCGGACTTTTATCCGGCGGTTTGCCCGCCTAGTCCAGCAACCAGCCAACCACGCCGGTTTTCCGCGGGTCCTGGCGAAGACTGAGTTCCCGTTCCTTGCGAAATCCCACTCGACAACCGCTTATTCGGCTAGAATCGCCGGCTGACCCCGGCGCGTCCCTGCCGGATACCGTGAATTTGATAGGACGGCTAGCGTGGCCCATTCTGCTTACAATCTGAACTTGAAATCCGGCCAGGTCGATCTCAGCCACGGCGGCGGCGGCCGGGCGATGGCGCAATTGATCGACGCCTTGTTCATCAAGCATTTCGACAACGACTTACTGAAGCGGCGCAACGATCAGGCCGTATTCCAAGTACCGGCCGGCCGGCTGGCGATCAGTACCGACGGCCACGTGATCTCGCCATTGTTCTTCCCGGGCGGCGACATCGGTGCGCTCGCGGTACACGGCACGCTGAACGATGTCGCGATGTCGGGTGCCCGGCCCTTGTATCTGGCGGCCGGTTTTATTCTGGAGGAAGGTCTGGCGCTAGCCGATCTGGACCGCATCGTCGCCAGCATGGCCGCCGCCGCCAAAGCCGCCGGCACTCCGGTGGTGACCGGCGACACCAAGGTCGTCGAGCGCGGCAAGGGCGACGGCGTATTCATCACCACCACCGGCGTCGGCATCGTGCCGGACGGCGTTGATATCGCCGGCGACCGCGCCGAACCCGGCTGCGCTGTGCTGGTGAGCGGCAGCATCGGCGACCACGGCGTGGCGATCATGGCCGGCCGCGAGAATCTGCAATTCGGGACCAGCATCGTCTCCGATTCGGCCGCGCTGCACGGCTTGGTGGCGGATATGGTAGCCGCCGCGCCGACCCGGATACGTTGCTTGCGCGATCCAACCCGCGGCGGCTTGGCGACCGCATTGAACGAACTGGCCGAGCAATCCGGCGTCGGCATCGTCGTTGACGAGAATCGCATCCCCATCAAGGCCCAAGTCAGGGCGGCTTGCGAGATTCTCGGCCTCGACCCGCTTTACGTCGCCAACGAAGGCAAACTGGTCTGCATTTGCGAGGCCAATGTCGCCGAAATCTTACTCAAGACGATGCATAACCACCCATTGGGGCAGGATGCCGCGATCATCGGTAGCGTCGTCGCCGATCAGCACCACTTCGTGCAGATGACCACCGGCTTCGGCGGCCGCCGCATCGTGGATTGGCCTGCCGGCGAGCAACTGCCGCGTATTTGCTGATGCCCGGCCTGGCGATCCGGGCGCGCGGCGTGGTGCAGGGCGTCGGCTTTCGACCGACGATCTGGCATCTGGCCAAACAACACCAGCTGACCGGTTCGGTCTGGAACGATCAGGAAGGCGTGATGATTCACGTCTACGGCCCGGCGAATCGACTGCAGGCGTTTACGGCGGCGATTCCCAAGCACTTGCCGCCGCTGGCCCGGCTGGACTCGCTGGAAAGCGGCGAACTGCTCGGCAGCGCGCCGGATGAATTCCGCATCGTGGCCAGTACCGACGGCCACTCGGCCGATACCATCATCGCGGCCGACGCCGCCACCTGCCCGGCTTGCTTGGCCGACATCTTCGATCCCGGCAACCGCCGCTACCGCTATCCATTCACCAATTGCACGCATTGCGGCCCGCGTTTATCCATCGTCCGCCGCGTGCCCTACGACCGGAGCCATACCAGCATGGCCGGTTTCGCGATGTGCCCCGAGTGTCTGCGCGAATACCAAAATCCGGCCGACCGGCGCTTTCATGCCCAAGCCAATTGCTGCCCGGTATGCGGCCCCAGGCTGTGGCTGGAAGACCTTCACGGTCCTCTCTCCGGCGAACCGATAACGCGAGCCGCCGCCGCGATCCGCGCCGGACAAATTGTCGCGATCAAAGGCCTCGGCGGATTTCATTTGGCTTGCGATGCCGGCAATGCCGATGCGGTGAGCCGGTTACGCCAGCGCAAGCACCGCTACGCCAAACCGTTCGCGCTGATGGTGCGCGATATGACGATACTGCACCGCTACGCCCGGTGTTCGGCGCGGGAAAGCGCCGCGCTGCAATCGCCGGCCGCCCCCATCATGCTGCTGGCGGCGGCCGGTGCCCGTCTGGCGCCCGAGGTGGCACCGGGCGACGATAAACTGGGCTTCATGCTGCCGTATACACCGTTACATCATTTGTTGACGGCCGAATTGAACATCCCCATCGTGCTGACCTCCGGCAATGTTAGCGACGAACCCCAGTGCACCGACAACGCGGCGGCCCGCGCCGATTTGGCCGGTATTGCCGACCTCTGGCTGATGCACGACCGCGATATCGTGAATCGCCTGGACGATTCGGTCGCTCGCTTGCTGGACGGTGAGATTCGCTTGCTACGGCGGGCGCGCGGGTACAGCCCGCAAGCCTTGCTACTTCCCGCCGGCTTCGAACGGGTGGACGGCGTTCTGGCAATGGGTGCCGAATTAAAAAACAGCTTTTGCCTGATTCGGCGGGGTCAAGCCATCGTCGCCCAACATGTCGGTGACCTGGAAAACGCGGCGGTCCAACGCGACTATCGCCAAGCGATCGATCTTTACCGGCAACTGCACGACTGCGCGCCGGCCCAGATCGCGATCGACCGTCATCCCGGTTATCTGTCCAGTGCCCACGGCCGCGACCTTGCCGCCACGCTATCCGCCGAGCTGAGCGAAGTCCCGCATCACCACGCCCATCTGGCCGCCTGCCTGGCCGAACATGGCGTGCCGTTGACCGGTCCACCGGTGTTGGCGGCCATTTTCGACGGCTTGGGCCTGGGTAGCGACGGCGGTTTGTGGGGCGGCGAATTTTTTTGGGGAGACTACCGGACA